>DAOSWJ010000328.1:0-3789 GCA_035380005.1 Prolixibacteraceae bacterium
GGGTCGATTTATCTCTTGGACAATTACAGTTTAATGGAACCCAATTCGATTTCAATTTAGGTAAAAATGATAACGAAATATCAGGCTGTGACCCCATAAAAACACCGAAATAATTAATCTAAAGAGAACTACTATGAAACCAATATATTTATTCCGAGCAGCATTATTTCTTGTTTTAACTTTATGGCAGGCAATTAGTTTGGCGCAAACAAAACCCGAGGCAAGAGCTTACCAAACCGGCAATTACATTTTTTGTGGCAACGAAATACCCAAAAATTTCACCTACATGATTGAACGCAAGGAAGGCGAAAACTGGCAAGCCATTGCCCAATTGAAAGCACCACAAAGCGAAACAGAATGCATGGCTGCACTGATGCAATTACCGCCATCGCTGGCAGCTTTTACAACAATTAACAAAGCAACCATTGCTTTTATTTGGCAAAAAATTCAACAAGCGGATGTAATTGACTCACTTTACGCATACAGCAACGACCCCCGTTACCAACACATGTCGCAAACAGCATGTTTCGATAACGAAATTGAGATAGCAGGAACTTATACCTACCGCATACAAAAGCTCAATAAAAGCGGAAATCAACTTGCGGTTTCTGAAGTTAGTGTAGAATTCCCTTCAAAAATACCTGTTTCAAAAATAAAACCAGTACGTTTTAAGCTTAACGAAAGCTCAATAAGCATTAGTTACACAATTGCCGACCAAACTACGGTTGGCGGAATAAAACTTTTCAGGAGCAACTACCTACGCAACAATTTTACCGAAATACCCACGCAGTTAATTTATACTAACGAAAAAGGCCTAATGGTTGCAGTACTGAACGACAACACAGCTACAAAAGGGCTCACATACAGCTATGTAGCCCAGCCTTATGATGTTTTGGGAAACCTCGGCAACACAACCGATACTCTTAATATATATTTCGCCAACAATACAGCTAATGCCGGTATAATATCAAATTTTAAGGCTACGTCAATACCCGAAAAAGGAGGAAATATGCTCAGTTGGGAAATTAGCCAAAAAACAAACGTAAAAACCATCAACTTATATCGTTCAAATACTTTTGATGGCCCTTACCAATTCATAGCATCGCTAAAGCCGGGCGCTAACGAGTATTTCGACAGCCAGAACTTAAGTCCTGCCATTGCTTATTATTACTATGCAACCATAAACAATGGTTACACCGAAAGCCTCCCAAGTGCCCGTGTCACCGCCATTCTCGAAGGAAAACGTACTAATCTTTTACCTCCCCAAGACCTTAACATTAAACGTGAAGGAAACATCGTAACTTTGAATTTCAGAAAATTGGGAACCGATACCAAAGGCTACTACATTTACCGGGGCGATGGCTATGTTGCCCCATTAAAGCAACTGCCCCGAATGTTGATTTCGACCGACACCTTGCTTACATACACCGATACGCTTCCGCAAACCATCAACTCAATGGTTTACAGTTACGCTGTAGCCTCGGTAAATACATCGTACAATGTCAGTCCGCAAAGCAACAGGGTGAGCATAGCCTACAGCGGAGGCCGCTTGCCTGCACCATTAAATGTTACTGCAATGGAACAGAACGATGGCATAATGATTAAGTGGAGCAATGCTGCCGGCTTGCATGCAGGGGTGTCGGAATATCGTGTTTTCAGAAAAGCAATGCAGAACAACAAAGAAATTGAACCCGAAAAAGTAATTGCCACAACTGCATTTAACCAAAATTTCTACATTGACAAAAACGTTCAACCCGGCAGGTATTATTCGTACCGAGTACAATGCATTGGCAGCGACACACTCGACACAGGAGCCATGAGCATGCCCGGAAATATTCTTTACAAAACCGATGCATTGTTACAACCAGGCGACATTACCTGCATCCCTTCCGATGGTAAAATTATTCTAAAATGGACTCTGCCCATCGACGAGAGCTTAGTTTCATCGCTCATATACCGTTCGACCGAAAAAGGGCAAGCAAGCCTGCTGAAAGAGCTCGACAAAAATATTTCGGAATACGAAGACCGTTCGGCCCAAAAAAATGAACAATACTACTACTTTGTTGTATTAAAATACAGCGACGAACGAACCAGTAAGCCAAGCGATGCCGTTAGCGGAAAATGGCAATAATTCCTTAAAAAAAGTATTTTTGAATAAACAACAATCATGCTGAAACTTCAATCAATCACTAAATCATACCCTTCGGGAGCAGAAATGCGAGTGGTATTAAACGGCCTCAACCTCGATGTAGATAAAGGCGAAACTATCGCCATTGTTGGCCCTTCGGGCACCGGAAAAACCACGCTACTCAACATTATTGGTACGCTCGACAAAGCCGATTCGGGAACAGTGCTTTTCGAAAACACCAGACTTAATGAGCTCAACAAAAAACAGTTAAGCAGTTTCCGCAACCAAAAAATAGGTATGATATTTCAGCTTCACCACTTATTGCCACAATGTACTTTGTGGGAAAACGTGTTGGTACCGGCAATTCCGTTAAACGACAAAAGCGGCAAAACTGAAAAACGCGCCGAAGCCCTGCTTAAACGCACCGGCATTTGGGAACAACGTTTTCAGAAACCTTCCGAACTTTCGGGTGGTGAATGCCAACGTGCAGCAGTTGTAAGGGCGCTTATCAACCAGCCATCGCTCATTTTAGCCGATGAGCCTACAGGTGCCCTCGATGAAGAAAATGCCGAATTATTGGCCAAGCTTTTGCTCGAGCTTAACAATGAACAAAACACAGCTCTCATTGTAGTAACCCATTCACAAGCACTGGCTTCAAAAATGAATACGGTTTATAATTTGCACGCTGGCATACTTCAACAAAAAAAATAAATATGACTCAGTTTCAGCTCATCGTAAAAAGTTTCAGGCATTATTTCAAGTCGAACTTATGGGTTGCACTGGGCATTGCCATAACAACTGCTGTGCTTGCAGGCGGCCTAATTGTTGGCGACTCGGTAAAACACAGTCTTTTTCAAGCAGCCAACCTGCGTTTGGGCAATATAACCCATGCCCTTACTTCGGGGAACAGGTATTTCACAGTACAACTAAGTGAAAGATTAATCGAACAAGGAATCGAAAGTTCAGCACTTTTGAAACTCGAAGCAATTGCCTCAACTTCGGGTGGGCAACTTAAACTAAACAAAGTAAATGTTTGGGGAATCGATGATAAATTTACAACAGTAACAGGTTCCAATACTTCAACATTAAACACCGATTTTAGCTCGGTTTCGATCAGTAAAAATATTGCACAACGACTTAACCTTACAATTAACGACGAAATTCTACTTCGCATTACAAAAGCCAGTCTGATACCTGCCAATGCACCTTTTGTTTCCGACAACGATCAAACAATTACATACCGCACCAAAGTTGCCCAAATACTCGACGAAACACAAATGGGGCGAATCAATTTACAACATTCGCAAACGGCTCCGTTCAATATTTTTATGCCTATTGATGAGCTTAACCGATTAATGGATACCGAAAATAAAGCAAACACCATTTTGCTATCGACCCCCAAAAACAACAACGAAATCGAAAACGCAATAAGGCTTTCATATTCATTAGCCGATGCCCAGTTAAGCATAGTTGAAGCCGCGGCAACAGGTCAATGGGAACTCCGCTCCGAAAGGGTTTTTATTGACGATGCCACTTACGCAGCTGTTCAAAATACCGGTGTTGAATACACACCTATCTTAACTTACTTCTCGAACTATTTCAGATTGAAAGGTAAAGAAACACCTTATTCGTTTATTTCATCGTTGCCCGAAAACCAGCTT
>DAOSWJ010000329.1:0-3763 GCA_035380005.1 Prolixibacteraceae bacterium
CTGTTATTGTGTCATTTTCGTGTACCGGTCCTTTTATTGGTTACCTTATAATTGAAGCCGTTCAGGGTGGGGGAATTCAACCTTTGTTGGGCATGTTCTTCTTCGGATTAGCATTTGCCACACCTTTTACCCTTTTGGCCATATTCCCTTCGGCACTTAAAAAGCTGCCAAAATCGGGCGGATGGCTTAATTCGATAAAGGTTGTTTTTGCTTTCATTTTATTGGCTTTTGGCTTGAAGTTTTTAAGTAATATCGATCAGGTTTACGGATTTAACTTACTTAGTCGCGATGTTTACCTGTCTGTTTGGATCAGTATTTTTGCACTACTGGGATTTTATTTCCTTGGCAAAATAAGGTTTTCGCACGACAGTGAGGTTAAACATACAAGTGTTGGGCGTTTAATGTTGGCTTTAATTACCTTTTCGTTTACAATTTATTTGTTTACTGGTTTATTGGGTGCACCTCTGAAATCGGTTTCGGCTTTGTTGCCTCCACCATCGGCAAACAAAATATCGTTAAATGCATCGAGCATTGTTGCTCCTGAACCTGCAAATGCTTTGTGTGGCACCCCAAAATATGCCGATAAGCTGCATTTGCCTCACGGCTTGAACGGCTATTTCGATTTAGCCGAAGGATTGGCATGTGCCAAGGAACAGAATAAACCTGCTTTTGTTGTTTTTAAAGGTCATGCCTGTGCTAATTGTAAAAAAATGGAGAATTCGGTGTGGGCCAATCCCGAAACTTTAAAACTTTTACAAAACGAATATGTGATTATTGCTCTTTATACCGACGACCGTACATCGTTGCCCGAGAATGAATGGGTAGTATCGGCAATTGATGGGCGCGAGCTAAAAACAATGGGGCGTAAAAACCTCGATATTTTGATGGCCGATTACAATAAAAACAGCATTCCTTATCACGTAATAATTACCCCCGAAGGCAAATCGTACGAGATGGATGTTACTTACGAAGATGTTGTTTTTCAGGATTTTTTGAGGAATGGATTGTAGAAAGCATAAAGGATATATTCTAAAATAAACCATGGAACTATGCGAAATATTTTTGTTTTTGTATTGTTAATATTAGCATTTGCTGCTTGCAACGTGCCTCAATCGAAGATCCCGTTTGAAAAAACTATCGATCAAAATTGGGAGTTTGCTAAAGTTGGTACTAACGACTGGATGCCGGCAAAAGTGCCAGGCACTGTTCATGCCGATTTATTGGCCGACGGAAAAATCAATGATCCTCATTATCGCCTGAACGAGAACGATGTACAATGGGTTGAAGACGAAGCTTGGGAATATCGCACACGTTTTTTTGTCGATAAAAAGGTGCTGCAAAACAGTAGGGTAGTGTTACATTTCGAAGGATTGGATACCTATGCTAAGGTTTTTTTGAACGACAGTCTCATTCTCGAATCGGACAATATGTTTGTAGGCCACTATATCGATGTGAAAAATAGCTTGTTCAAAGGATCGAACAGTCTTCGGGTTGTTTTCGATTCTCCTGTAAAAAGAGGTATGGAAAAGTTAATTAAAATTGACTACGTGATACCGGCTGTTAACGAACAAGCACCCTACAACGAGCGAACCAATGTGTTTACACGTAAAGCGCCTTTTCATTATGGTTGGGACTGGGGGCCTCGGTTGGTAACATCGGGTATTTGGCGCAATGTTAAAATGCTTGCATATAACGAAGCCAATATCGACGATGTTTTTGTGCAAACCGAAAAAATCAAAAATAAAACGGCATACTTAAATGCTTTGGCTTCGGTTTATGTCGAAAAGGCTGGTAACTATGATTTTAGCCTAAAAACCGATGGCAGCATCTTATGGGAAAAAAACGGTGTTCAATTAAAAAAAGGGCTAAATGTAATTGATCACAATTTTGTTATTGAACAAGCACAGTTGTGGTGGACAAACGGTTTGGGCGATCAGCATTTGTATCCATTTACTTTTGTCCTTTCGAATGACGAAGGCATTGTTGACGAATTTTATATTGATTTTGGTATTCGAACATTAAAATTGGTTCAGGAACCCGATGAAGTTGGCCGTTCTTTTTATTTTGAACTTAACGGCAGGCCTGTTTTTATGAAAGGTGCCAATGTAATCCCGTCGAATACATTAACGCCTTCGGTAAGCAATGAAACCTATAAGCGCTTGATTAAAGATGCCGTTATGGCCAATATGAACATGTTACGTGTTTGGGGTGGTGCAATTTACGAGAACGATACTTTTTACGAACTTTGCGATAAAAACGGCATTTTGGTATGGCAGGATTTTATGTTTGCATGTGCCTTGCAGCCTGGTGATATTGCTCATTTAGAAAACATTAAATCCGAAGCCGAATACAATGTTAAGCGTTTACGCAACTATGCCTCGTTGGCAATGTGGTGTGGTAATAATGAAAACCTTCATGGTTGGCATCACTGGGGGTGGAAAGAAATGTACGAGCCCAATGTACGTGATTTTATGTGGAATACTTACGACACTATTTTCCATCATATTTTGCGCGATGCGGTTAACGAATTTGCACCCAATACCCCATATTGGTCGAGTTCGCCAACTGCTTATGTCGATGAATTAGCCGACAGGCAATCGGGCGACGAACACGATTGGACCATTTGGTTTGGCCAGCGTCCTTTTAGCGACTTTGGTGTGAATGTCCCTCGTTTTGTGAGTGAATATGGTTTGCAGTCGTTTCCGTCGATGCATACCATTAAAGAGTTTGCCGTTGAAGCCGATTTCGATATCAATTCTGAAGTAATGGATCATCGTCAACGTGGAAGAATGGAATATATGGGTCCCGGTTTCAATGGAAATCATTTGATTAAAAGGTACATGGAGCAGTATTACAATGTGCCGCAAAAATTCGAGCATTTTACTTATGTAAGCCAATTGTTGCAAGCAAAGGCATACCAAACAGCTTTGGAGTCGCACCGTAAAAATATGCCTCATTGCATGGGTTCATTGTATTGGCAATTGAACGATAGCTGGCCAACAATTTCGTGGTCAACTGTTGATTATTATGGACGCTGGAAAGCTTCGCATTATGCTGTGCAAAAGGCAAATGCACCTATTATAATCGCACCTCAATATTCAAATCGGGTTCTGAAAATTCATGTGGTCAACGATGGGCGGAACCAACTCAATGATGCCAAATTGTCGCTTACTTTTATCGATTTCGATGGGAATGAGCTATCGTCATTAGAAAAGAATATTTCAGTGAAGGACAATCGTTCAACATTGGTTTTCAATAAAAATATCGATGAATATATCGAAGCGGCTAACTTGAATGCTACAGTTGCTGTAATACATCTTTACCATGCCGATACCCTTGTTAGCCAACGTTTGTTGTATTTTGCCGAACCAAAAGATTTGCAGCTCTCCAAGAGTGAAATAAACTACAAAGCCGAAAAAACAGATAACGGTTATGCAATTACCTTGTCGAGTAATAAACTGGTAAAGAATGTTTTTGTTGATGTAGCGATAAACGATGCTTTTGTTAGCGATAATTATTTCGATTTATTGCCCCAACACGAAATAACTGTGGAGGTAATTACAAACGAGTCGATAGATATTGGCCAGTCAATTAATTTAATAAGTTTGAACGATATTTATTAATGGATTGATTTTTCTCGCATGTTTTATATAAAAATGAGGCTGTCTGGATAATTAACAGACAGCCTCATTTTATTGAGTTAATATGCTGATTATTCAGGCAATCCGAAAGTGTCAACAACAAAGTCAATGTCTTTATCGCC
>DAOSWJ010000330.1:0-3757 GCA_035380005.1 Prolixibacteraceae bacterium
GCACATTGATGAATATTCGCCCTTGGGAACCGAGATAGGCAAGTTCAACACCATTGACGATGACCTGAACGACTGGCACACATACGAACTCGTTGAAGGCGAAGGCGATACCGGCAATATCGATTTTTTTATTGCTGCCAACCAGTTGCACGCCAACAAAGTATTCGACTTTTTTCAGCAGAATGTTTATCAAATAAGGGTACGAACTACCGACAATTCGGGCAACACGTTGGAAAAAAACTTCACCATACACATTAACGAGGTAGCATCGTTGGCGCCTACCGACCTTGAACTTTCAAACACCGGCATCGACGAATTAAAGCCGGCAGGCACCATTGTTGGCCGTTTCAGTAGTTTTATCGACAACGAGGAGTCGTTGCAGGATTTTGTTTACAGCCTTGTTGAAGACAACACCCACCCCGACAACAAATACTTTTTTATTGCCGGCGACCAACTTTATACCACACAAACATTTAGCTACGATGAACACCAAGGTTTCAAAATAAAAGCGCAAACCACCAACCCGCTGAACGAATCGTTTGTAAAAACCTTTTCGATAAACGTTCGGCCTATTGAAACCCTCCCGCCCTCCGACATTTTGCTTTCGAACAATTCAATTGACGAAAACATGCCCATGGGCAGTTTGATTGGAATTTTCACAACAGTTGGCGACGAGCGCATTAACGAGCTCGAATACAACTACACCCTGTTTGCCGACAGTGCCGAAAACAACAATTTCTTTATTGCCCACAACCAATTGCATACAAGCCGTGTGTTCTTTTACCGCGAACAAAACAGCTATCCAATAGTAGTTCAATCGGACGATGGACGCGGAAATACCCTCATAAAAAGCTTTACCATTACGGTAAGCAAAAACGAAAGCGGTGATGAATTTTTTGTACCCGATGCCTTTTCGCCCAACAACGATGGCGTAAACGATTATTTTGTGATTCCGGGCATCGAGTTTTACCCCAACACCTATATGGCCGTTTATAACCGCCAAGGACAACTTGTTTTTCAACACGAAAACTACGGCACCATACCCGACCAGCATGGCAACCTTTGGTGGGATGGCCGGCTGAATGCCCTCAACAAAAGCAGCAATTCGATTTTGCCACAAAGCTATTATTTTATTGTATTGAGGTACAATACCGATAAGGAAATCAAAAAAAGCATCTACCTGAAGAAATAAAAGCCCAATGACTACAAAACAACATATCGGATATATTATCGGCCTTACCCTTTTGTGTTTTTGTTTCGGAACTACCCGTGCACAAAACGAAGCCAATTACAGCCAATACCTTTTCAACATACAAAAATACAACCCAGCTTTTGTTGGCAACACCGAAAGCCCTGCCTTAACACTTCTGGCCCGCCAACAATGGGTACAATTCGAAAGGCCTCCGCAAACCCAAACCTTTAGTTTTCAGAGCCCTTTAAAACAACAAAAAATGGGACTTGGTTTTTCGTTGTTTAACGAACAAATTGGAGCAAGTAAAACCCAATCGGCCTTTATCGATTATTCGTTTTCGGTAAAACTGGGAACCGAAACAAGGCTGCGCATGGGCATTTCGGGTGGTGTGAGCAATCTTATTATCGACGAAGGCAGCTTCAGGCTTGTAGAACCCAACGATCCGGCATTTAATCCCGAAGCCATCAACATTTGGCAACCCAATTTTGGCACCGGACTTTTTTTGAGCAAACCCAATCTTTACCTTGGGCTTTCGGCACCCAAGCTATTAAACAACCAAGCCGCCATACAAACCAACACTCTGGCCTTGAACCAATTGATATTAATGAGTGCCATTGTTTTCAACTTATCGAGGAACATTGATTTGCGACCGGCAATATGCGTGCAATACCGCCCAAATGAGCCTGTGTTTTCGGACATACAGCTGAACTTTATTTTTGCCAACCAATGGAGCATAGGTGCCATGTTCAGGACCAACGAGCTGATGAATTTTGGCATCAACACCAATGTACTTGTTGGCAAGAACTTTCGCATTGGTTATGCTTTCGACATGTTTGAATACAACGGCCTTTCGAATATATCGGCCGGCACGCATGAATTGATGTTATGCATTGAATTGAACACCAAAAAAAATAAATATGTTTCGCCACTTTACTTCTAAGAAAACCATCGAACCTAAAAAACATTGTTTATGATCGAAAGAACCTGCCACATATTTTTTTTGTTTTTTGTGCTTACGTCTATTGTATCAGAAGCCCAAAAACCAATTACTGCACAGAGCATGCTTCAGGCAAAACCCGTTTTAAGCGAAAATGCTTATTCCGATATGGGGCCCTTTTTGGTCGAAGGAATTTTGTACTTCGCCTCACAGAAACAAATTGATAAAAAAACAGTTTTACCCTTTTTCGATATTTACAGTACGCCAATGCACAACAGCGACTTAAACATTACCACGGCAAATAAATCCTTACAGTTGAGCACTCCGCTACACGACGGGCAGGCAAGCTATTGCGAAAAAACCAAAGAGCTGTTCATTACTACTTCGGACAAGAGCAATGCCTTTAAAAAAAGAAAACTTTCGGGAAGCACGCACATCCCTTTAAAAATTGTCATATACCGTTTCAACAACAACAATTGGGAATACTTTATGGATTTTCCCTATAATGTAAAGCACAGCACGGTAGCCCATCCGGCAATAAACAGCAGTGGCGACACCCTCGTTTTTGCAAGTAACCAACCCGGTGGTTATGGCCTTTCGGACCTTTACATGAGTGTGCGCCAGAATGGCGAATGGCAAAAACCGGTCAATCTTGGTCCAAAAATAAACAACAAAAAAAGGCAAATTACCCCGTTCATCGATGCCGGAAAGCTTTACTATTCGACTGACGATTACCAGAAAAAAGGCAAACTGAACATTTATGTTAGCAATTTGAGCCAACACGCAAACCAAACACCGCAACGACTACCCCACCCCTTTAATACCAAACGCGACGATTTTGGATTGTGCCTTCACCCCAACCAAAAAGTGGCCTACCTGGTATCGAACCGTGGAAAAAAGAACAAACACAAACCACAAATCTTTCAACTTAAAACAAGCAACTTCGAATTTAAACACACCCCTACCGACAGTGCCCAAATGTGGATCGACAACCAAATGCAGCAAATGGCCTTGTACATCGACAGCACCCTTAAGCAGATGAACCAAAACGATTTATTGCCCAAAAATGTAGCACTTAGCACCCGTTGCCAACTAACCGACACCACCAACATTCCCGATTTGAAGGTAAGTATTGCTTACAAATTATTGAACGACTCGGTTTTTATGGGCAAAAACAGTTACTCGTTAAGTAAATACCTTATTGAAGAATCGAACATCGCCCTGGCATTGGCAGGCACTTTGGAAGAATGTTTCAATCGGGTTGTTGAAAAAGTTGAACCCGGAGACAAAAAGATCAGTTTCGACATTTACAATTCATCCGATTTTTTCAATATTGTTGACAGTACTTTTTACAAAGGAGAATTTGGCGACACCATTGTTCCGTTAAACGTTGTCGATCATTATTTCGATGAACCCATTATTGCTAACGAAACGATTATAGATAGTGAGCAACTTGTTTTTTTACGTGCTTATGCCTTCAAACATTTTCTTGGCCAAAAAATGCCTTTTCTCGAAAACTCAGAAAGCTACTATACCTATCACCTTATAAATGCTGAAGAAATGAAGCAGGCTAAGGAATGGATAAAAGTTGAGTTTTCAATTGAAAATGCGTTTGCCAACTATTGAGC
>DAOSWJ010000331.1:0-3757 GCA_035380005.1 Prolixibacteraceae bacterium
TATCAAAACTTTTATGCCTGCTCCAAGTGTTTGCCCGGTTGTTGTTTCGAAATATGGTTTTATGAAACGGAATTGCCACGACCAAATTGTAGCTTTTGCACGGGCTATAATTTCGTTGCTGGTTTGATCTTTTTCAATTAAATCGATGTAACAGTGACCGGTATAGTTCACTTTTAATTCGCCAATTTCGGCAATAAGCCAAATGCTTTCGTGAAAAGAAAGCTGCAAAGCTTCTTTTATGTATGTGTTGAGCTCTTTTAATGTGATATGGTTTTCCACGTTACTTTTTTATCAATTTTACCGAGAACGATTGTTTTTTTCCATAAAGTACTGCAAAATACACACCTTTGGGCAAATTTGATAATTCTGGCATAGTAATTTCCGAAAAACCTGTTGTTGATAATGTTGCTTTGGCTATTTTTTGTCCAGTAAAGCTGAATAATTCAATGGTGTGAATGTTTTTGTTTTGGTCATAAATGTTTATTGTATTTTCGAATGGGTTGGGGAAAACCTCAATGTTTTGCTCTTTGTTGGTTAAAAATGTTGTGCTTAACTCGGGGAAAAGTAATTTGAAGTTGGGGATGCCATAGCCGTAAGCTACATCGTGTTGCGGGTACAAATTGCCCAGACTTCTTATGATATCGTGTATTTCGAAGGCATTTTTATCGGGGTACAAAGCAATAAGGCAAGCGGCCATGCCCGCCATAATAGGCGACGAGAACGATGTTCCGCTGCCGGTTGATACACTTTCGGGGTAAATCGAAATGGTTGTAGAAACGCCTTGTGCAGCAACGTCGGGTTTGGGAACAATGCTGTCGCCAGAAAAACCCCTCGACGAAAACCCTGAAATTTGTTGGCTGTTGTTTACCGCGGCAACCGCCAAAACGTTTTTTGCATCGGCAGGTGCTGAAATATGAAACCATTCGTCGTTGCCCGAGTTTCCTGCGCTAATTAAGGTGACAATGCCTTTCTCAACGGCTATGTTTGCTGCTTTCGATATCCGTAAAGTGCTGCCGTTAAGCTTATCGT
Source organism: Prolixibacteraceae bacterium (assembly GCA_035380005.1). Classification (GTDB taxonomy): domain Bacteria; phylum Bacteroidota; class Bacteroidia; order Bacteroidales; family Prolixibacteraceae; genus Roseimarinus. The sequence continues at coordinate 1,030 of DAOSWJ010000331.1, forward strand.
AGCTGTGATTGAATAAAGGGTCATCGAATTCGGTGTATCCCAACGATGTGTTGATTACGTCGCAACCTGCACTGTCGGCAAATTCGGCAGCAATTATCCAATAATCTTCCTCAACCGGAAATTCGCTGTTGTCGTCTTCTGAGCGAAGTAACCAATAATTCGCTAATGGTGCAGTTCCAACAAGTTGTCCGGGTATGTTGCCGGCCATTAACGAAAGTACGGCGGTGCCATGATAATGTTCGCGGTAAACATCATTCTTGGCCGACGAAACAAAATCAACAGTGCCTAAAATGCCGTTGCGTGCACGTAGCGAGTCGAAAGCAGGCAGCAAATCGGTATTGCTAAAGCCGGCATCGATTACCGCAATGTGTATCCCTTCGGCTTTTGAATATTGGTGCAGGATGTGCCCGTTGAGCATTGAAATTTGGTTAAATGAATTGCCGTAAATCGCTTGAACCAGGCTGTCTTCTTCCGAAAATTTATTTTTCGTGCTTTTCAGCACCTGGTTTTTACGTAATTCGTAAAATTCAACAAACGAAGGTTGAAAAACCGAATCGATATTGATTGAGTCGGGCAAATAGGCTATTGACCCGTTCATCCACCGGCTGGTATGTTTAATGCCAAAACCAATTGCTTTGAGCGAATCGGCAAAAGCAGGGTTTACGGGTAAATCGGTCGAATCAATTTCAATGCCCATGCGTTGTCGGCGCGTTAATGCTCTTTCCGAAAGGTAATCGGCAGGCATTTCGATACTGTATGGTGTTCCGGCTTTGGTGTTGAACTGGATCCAATAAACAAATTGGCCGGCATTGTTTGCAGTACAGAATATGCCAGTGAAAATAAGTATGGTAATAAGTATTTGCTTCATTTTTCAATATAAACAAAGCAAAGTTAAAATTTGATTGGCAAAAATGCTACTTTATTTTCGGCAAATAATGCCACCGCCAACTACATCGCGGTTTTCGTAAAAAACAGCCGATTGACCAGGTGTAACAGCCCATGCCGGCTCATAAAATTCTACCCTTATTTTGTCGCCTTGTTGCGATATGCGGCTTAATGTGCCTTTGTTGTTGTAACGTATTTTGGTAATCACTTCCAATTCGCCTTCAATGTTTTCGTATTTCATCAGGTTGATATTGTCAACCCAAAGTTCATTCTTGTTAAGTTCGTGCCTGTCGCCCAACACAACGGTATTGGTTTCGGGGTCGATATCGATTACATACATTGGGCGCCCTAATGCAATGTTTAATCCTTTACGTTGCCCAATGGTGTAGAATGGGTAGCCTTTGTGTGTGCCCAATACTTTGCCGCTTGTATCCATATAGTTTCCTTCGCCAATGTTGTTGGCAAACTCGGGAACGCGTTCGTTTATAAAGCGCCGGTAGTCGTTGTCGGGAATGAAACAAATTTCTTGACTTTCACGTTTTTTTGAAATGCTTTCGTAGCCCTTGTCGTGTGCAATTTTACGAACTTGTGGCTTGTTTAGGTTGCCCAATGGGAAAAGTGTCCGCTTTAAGTCGCTCTGTTTTAATTGCCACAAAAAGTAGGTTTGATCTTTGTTATCATCTTCTCCCTGAATAAGATAATATCGGCCATTGTTTTGCCCAATTTGTGCGTAATGCCCTGTTGCAATGTAATCGCAGCCCAGTTCGTCGGCCTTTTTAATTACTTCGCCCCACTTGATGGTGCGGTTGCATACAACGCAAGGGTTGGGTGTACGGCCCGAAAGGTATTCTTTTATGAAATCCTGAATAACAGTTTTGTCAAATTCCTTTCTGATATCGAGAACTGAATGGTCGATATGCAAATCGTTGGCCAATGCTTTGGCTTCAAAAATGGCATCAACGCTGCAACAACCTGTTTGCTTTTCCATACAGGCAGGCGAAATTGCATCGTAAGGCCTGTAGGTTAAGCCATGCAGCTCGTAACCTTCTTCTTTCAATAACATTGCAGCAACCGAGCTGTCGATGCCCCCGCTCATACAAAGTAGTACTTTCCCTTTCAATTCAAGATTGTTTAAAATTCGACTGCAAAGTAAATAAAAATAAATAAGACTTCTAAATCTTAAATTATTCTTCGATTATCTGTTCATTTTTTAATAACGAAATTCGACGTGCGCTTAATGTCGATTTATTATATTTGAAAACATTACTTTGGTTTAATCAATATCGAAAACAGTGCTTATGAAACGATTTTTTGCTTATTGTTTTGCTGTATTTATCTTGTTCTGTGTTTTTGGTTTAGTACCAATTAAAGCAAATTCTGTTAATTGTCCATTTAGTCGTGGTGTGAATTTAACCAACTGGTTTCAATCAAATTCTGCCTATGAGATCCATTTTCTAAAATACAGTAAAACCGATTTTGAGCAAATTAAAAGCTTGGGCTGCGATGTGGTACGTTTACCGGTTAACATGCACTTTATGACCAATGGTGCTCCCGATTACACCTTCGATCCATTATTCTTGGGTTATCTCGATCAGGTTATTGATTGGTGCGACGATTTGTCGTTGCACCTGATTATCGACAACCACACTTTTGATGTTAATACAGATACCGATCCAAATGTTGGCACAGTTCTCGAAAAAGTATGGACACAACTTGCTTTGAGGTACCTAAATGCTTACGAAAATATTTATTTCGAAGTGCTAAACGAACCGCATGGTATTGCCGACGATGTTTGGAATGCTATTCAGTTAAAAGTGGTTGAAGCCATTCGAAAAGTAAACAC
>DAOSWJ010000332.1:0-3756 GCA_035380005.1 Prolixibacteraceae bacterium
GCACGGCGAAGCAATCTTTACAAATAGTTTTTGCTTAACCGGACAACATTGATTTCGAATAAAATCCGTTTTTTTAAAGCTGATAAATGAAAATTATTTATTTTTAAACCTTTTTTGTATCAAATTATAAATATTTTTGATGTTTTTATGAATATTTATAACATGATATTCGAATAAATAACCAGAGACCAATTAATTAATGAGAAATTTATACCAAATGAAGAATCTGAAAAAATTTTCATTTGTTGCCTTATTAATCCTAATGGGATTGGGCAACTACGCACAAGAACAAGCAAAACCTGCTGTTGAGTTTTATGGTTTTATCAGGGTCGATGCCTATACCGATTCTTATAAAGGTCTTGATTTAGGCCACGATATTTTCTATTTATTGCCAAACTATGAAGTGGTTGGAGACAATAAATTAGAAGTAAATGAATGCCAAAGTGCTAACTTAACAGCCATTGCTTCGCGCTTGGGAGCAAAAATTAACGGCCCCGACGTATTCAATGCTAAACTAACAGGCGTAATGGAATTCGATTTTGCCGGCAATTTACGAAGCGACCCTACCCTTTTCCGCATTCGTCAAGCTTTTTCGCAATTAAGCTGGGAAAAAAGCTCATTGCTTATTGGCCAAACCTGGCACCCATTTTTTGGTGCGCCCAGCGTTCCTACAGTTGCCGGACTAAACACCGGAGCACCGTTCCATACTTTTAACCGCTCACCAATGATCAGGTACAACTATAAACTTGGCGGCCTGAACCTTACTTTTGCAGGTGTTTACGAAATGCAATATACAACTGCAACTATTGACACATACCCCAACAAGCGTTTTACTACAAATCATGCAAAAAGAAATGCTGTTTTGCCCGAATTGGTATTTACAGCCGATTTTGTAGCCAACAACAAATTTTTTGCCGGTGCCGGTGCCGAGTACAAAACCATTAAACCCCGCATGTTGCTCGAAGGTGCTGAGGGTGCTGTTTCGAAAGCCACCGAAATTGTTGCAAGTACAGGCTTTGTTGGCTATTTGCGTTATAAAACCGATAAACTGAATGTATTGTTTAAAGGATATATGGGCGAAAACCTTTCGCATTTGGTTATGCCGGGCGGATACGGCGTTGCTACTTACGATGCAGCTACAGGCAAAGAAACTTATACCAATTATTCGTTTTACACTGTAATGTTTAACGCTGTTTACGGTAAAGAGTTGCAGCTTGGAATTTTTGCCGGCTATGGCCAAAACTTGGGTACAGGTAAAGCATTATACAATTTTGACGGAAAAGCTAAAACTGTTGGTTCGATGCAAACTGTTCAGGATATGATGCGTATTGCTCCGCATTTAGCATACAATAAAGGAAAAATGCGTTTCGTACTCGAATACGAAATGACATCGGCCAATTTCGGAACAGGTGGGTTTAACTTTTCAAACGGATTGTACAACACAACATCAAATGCGACCAACAACCGTGTAATTTGCACAATGACCCACTTCTTTTAATCACTTTTAAATTTTTTTACATGCAATTTTGGGAACAAGAACTCGAAGTTTTAAACAGGAACAAACTTTCACAATTACAGGTTAAACGTTTAAAAGATACGATTGCACGCGCATCGCAATCGCCTTTTTACAATTCGTTATTTCGCAAAAGAGGGATAACACCCGATTCGATTAATTTTGTTGAAGATATTCGTAAAATTCCGTTTACAACCAAACAAGATTTACGCGATAATTTTCCGTATGGTTTTTTGGCAGCCGATAAAAAAGATGTCATAAGGCTTCACAGCTCATCGGGTACCACAGGCAATCCAACAGTTATTTATCATACTCGCCACGATATAGCTTCGTGGGCAAACCTGATGGCACGCTCGTTGTTTACCGCAGGTATTCGCGATACCGATGTTTTTCAGAATATTTGCGGATACGGTTTGTTTACCGGTGGCTTGGGCTTTCAATACGGTATTGAACGCCTTGGTTGTTTGTCGATTCCTGCCGGAGCAGGTAACAGTGCCCGACAAATAAAGCTAATGCTCGACTACGAAACAACTGTAATACATGCCATTCCGAGTTACTTGGGCCGCCTATACGATGTTTTTGTCGACATGGGACTCGATCCACGAAAAGATACCCAATTGCATACTTTTGTTATTGGAGCCGAACCACATACCGAAGAACAAAGGCGACGCATTGAAGAAATGTTTGGTGTAAAAGCATACAATTCGTTTGGCCTTTCGGAAATGAACGGCCCCGGAGTTGCATTTGAATGCACCTGGCAAAATGGCTTGCATGTTTGGGAAGATGCCTTCATTGTTGAAATAATCGACCCCGAAACACTTGAGCCTGTTCCCGATGGCGAATACGGCGAGTTGGTAATGACTACTCTCGACCGCCATGCCATGCCATTGTTGCGTTACCGTACCCGCGACATTACCCGATTTTTAACAGGCGATTGCCCTTGTGGCAGAACACACCGCAGGCTCGACCGTATAACCGGCCGCACCGACGATATGTTCATCATTAAAGGGTGCAACGTTTTCCCAATGCAGGTTGAAGGCATTTTAATGAAAGTTCCTCAAGTTTCGTCGGAATATCGTATAGTGCTTGAAACCATTAACGATGTGGACGAAATGATTGTAGAAGTTGAAATTAAAAACGACCTCACCGATGACCAATACCGCTCGCTGGAACAAATTACCAAACGTTTGGTACACGAAATACGCGATGAAGTATTGGCAAAACCAATTGTAAAACTGGTTGAGCCCGGCACTATTCAACGTCAGGAAGGTAAAGCAATTAGAGTATTCGATAACAGAAAAAAATACGAAGCAGGCTGTCTGGTTTAAGGACTAGCTTGTATTAAAACCAATTGATAACCATAAATAATTAACCTATGTTTGGAATAGAAAATCCAGGAATTTACATCGCATACCTATTGGTATTCCTATGTACAATTTTTGCCATTGTTTACGGAATAGTTAACTGGAACAAAGGTAGAATTACGCCCGAAGAACTCAAAGAAGATATTGAGTGGGAAGAAAAAGAAGAACAACTTAAAAAAGAAATTGCCGATTAAAAAAAGCAGTATTTTTTTTACAATGTTTTCATTAACAAGTTTTTACTAACCATTAAAAACACTTTTTCATGGGTTCATTTGCATTAGGACTAATTGTATTGGTCTATTTAATAGCCTTGTCTTATTTAGGATTCAGAGGATATAAACAAACCAAAAACGTAAACGACTACTTATTGGGAGGGCGCCAAATACACCCCTTCGTAATGGCCGTTTCGTATGGTGCTACATTTATTTCATCGTCGGCCATAGTTGGTTTTGGCGGTATGGCAGCTAATTTTGGCATGGGGCTAATTTGGCTTACCGTTCTGAACATGCTTGCCGGTGTAATTATTGCTTTTATATTTTTTGGCCGTCGCACACGCAAATACGGTCACCAGCTCGATGCTCATACCTTTCCCGAATTTTTGGGTAAACGATTCAACAGCAAAGCCATACAAATTTTTGCTGGTGCTGTAATTTTTATAGCCATGCCCTTGTATGCAGCAGTTGTTTTAAAAGGCGGTGCCGTATTTATTGAAGAAATATTTGAAATTGACTACAACATTGCATTGTTAATTTTCACACTGGTTATTGCTGCCTATGTAATTGGCGGAGGCTTAAAGGGCGTAATGTACACCGATGCCCTGCAAGGAACAATAATGTTTGCCAGTATGATATTCTTGTTGATTTGGACATATAAGGTAAT
>DAOSWJ010000333.1:0-3700 GCA_035380005.1 Prolixibacteraceae bacterium
TTGTATGCAGGCACCACCGAAGGAATTAATTATGCCATTACCGACCATATCATTCTCGACTCAAAACCTAGCCCGCCCATATTCACCAAACTATTTATATCGAACCGCATAGTTGAAAAACCCAACAAACGAAATTTGCAAAAAACCATTGATGTAGCTTCCGAAATTGTAGTGTATCCAAAAGAGAAAACAATTACCGTTCATTTTTCATCGATGGATTACAATCCAACATTCAGGAACAGTTTCCTGTATCAATTAAGCGGATTTGACGATAACTGGATCGAAACCGACCATGAAGTTAATTTTGTGCAATACACCAACTTAAATCCGGGCGAATATATTCTGAAGGTAAAATCGAAAAATTCGGATGGAATTGTATCGAACACTGCATCAGAAATAAAAATTATTATTAAACCAGCTTTTTGGCAAACCTTGTTCTTCAAAATATTAATAACACTAGTTAGCATTTGGCTAATATTACTTTTTTACCAAATACGAAACCGTAATTTAATAAAGGCCAAACTCAATCTTGAAGAAAAGGTAAAACAACGCACCCGCGAAATTGAGATGCAAAAAGAGCACATTGAACAACAAAAGCGCGACCTCGAGATAGCCAATGAAACCAAAAAGAAATTCCTGTCAATAATTAGCCACGATCTTAAAAACCCAATCTCGAATATCGATGAACTGACGAACCTCATCATTGAACTTTACAAATCGACTCCCAACGATCCGATAATTGAGTTCTTGGGTGCTTTAAAAACAGCATCGTCGAATACACTTAACCTGCTCGACAATTTACTTATTTGGGCGCGAACACAAACCGATAAAATTGAAGTAAAACAGGAAACCATTGAAACTAAAGAAATAATAAAAACAACTTTAGCAATATGCAAACCACTGGCTAAAAAGAAAGGCATTATTATTAGTGCACCTCAACGCAGTAAAATTAAAGTTAAAGCCGATAAAAATACCATTGAAACAGTTTTGCGCAATTTAACCACCAATGCCATAAAATATTCTGAGCCCAACTCAACCATTAAAATTGATTTGCAACAAAACAACAGCAAGGTAATTTTCAGCGTGAGCGACACCGGAATTGGCATGTCGGAAAAAATGCGGGACAATTTATTCCGTATCGACAAAATAATTTCAAAAGCAGGAACACAAGGCGAAACAGGAACTGGAATGGGATTGGTTATTTGTAGGGAATTTGTTCAGCTTAACGGTGGGGAAATATGGGTCGAAAGCACTGAAAACGAAGGCAGCACATTCTATTTTTCGGTTAGCAGCGCACAATAAGCAAACCCCAAAAGCTTACCTCTAAACATCGGATAAACCTTTTAAACTTGCTTAGCAACACCAACAATATCAATACACCACTATTTTCCTGGTTTGTACTGTTTTATTATCGGTTACCACTACCGAATAAACCCCACGTTGTACATTAAGCATATTAATTTCGAAATAATCCGAATCAGAAACATTTGCTTGAAATACGACTTTTCCGAGCAAATTAACAACCATTAATTGCACTTTTTTATCAAAATTTTGTAGTTGTATTGTAAAGCGTCCATTATTAGGATTTGGATACAACAAAACTTGCTTTTCGGCAAATAATTCATAATCAGAATTAGCAAAATCGTCAAGCACAATGCTTTTTTCATCAACAGTTTCGGCCTGTACAATGGGAGCAGCAGGGGCAAAGCTGCAATATTCGCCACTTGTAGTAATGTGCGCATCGACATAGCTGCCCACTTGGGCATGGAAACCAGGCAAAAAACGAATGGACTGACCGGCTATGAAAGTTGCAGAAACTGTAGCCGGGATAATTACTGTTTCGCCATTACCGGCAACCGTAATTTGATTGCTTGCATTAAAACATTGGTCATTACTGGCTTCAAGCGAATTGATTACAGCAAGGTTTTCGGGCAAAGAAGAATTTGATGTCACCTCAACATTATCGATACTCCAATAGTAGAAATTATCGTGATCGCCATCGACAACAAAAGCAAGGTACAAAACATTGGAAGCAATGCCGTTAACATCTACCTCAACTTGCTGAGGGCCATATTCACCGCTTTCGGTATTGTAACTCCAGCCGGGAATGTCAGTCCAAAGCACACCATCGTAGCTTTTTTGCAATTTAAAATCAAGGGGTAATTGATTGCCGTCATCGTTAATGTATGTTGTAAATGCTAGCTGCACACCTTCAATTCCCGATGTATTTAAACGGGGCAACACCAAACGCGAAATGCCATTATAGTCGCAATAATAAAGTGCCAATTGATTGGGAGAACCACCAGCATCGTCGTATTCTTCCACAATCCAACTCTCAAAATCATCGATTTGAGTATGGTCATCAACTTGTTCTTCCCAACAAATGGGCATAAATGAACTCTCAAATGTTTCGCTGAAAGGCAAATCGTATATTAGATCACATATTGTATTGAACAAAATAGGCTCACTCCAATAGCTATGTTGACCCTCGCCACAGCTTGCTCGAACATAAACTTCATAGGTGGCAGCCATCTCGAGTCCATTTATTTCAAAAGGATTTGCAGTTACTCCTTCAATCAGAGTGCCTTCGCCCAAAGTAAAGCCTTCGGGGCCATATTCAATATCCCATAATGATTCGGTGCCAGGTTGTTGCCACGATATTTCTGCGCTATTGGAAGAAATATTGAATACATCGAGATTAATTGGAGTAAAGCACGAGGTTGTTTCGGTAACTTGGATATCGTCAATAGCCCATTCGGTTAAAACACTATGGCTACCCCAAATACAAAACGCAATTTCGGTTGAACCGCCCAAACTGCTAACAATTGGAACTTCAATAAGCATTTCATCATTGGAACCTGACTTTACATCCATTTGCCATGTTGATGATAACCACCATGTGTTATTCAATCGAGTTGCTACGAAAATAAATGCATCATCGATATAATTGAAAAACCTTTTTCTTGATTTAAAAGTAAGTTTTAGCTCCTGAACTCCAACGGTATTCAATGCAGGTATTATAAGACGTGTCGTTCCGCTGTATGATCTGCCATAAAAATGTGCCTCATAAGGGGAAGTACCATTTGCAAAATTAGTTTCCGAGGCCAGGTTCCAGAAATCATTTTCATCGACCCAACATAGCGGTTCTAACGGATCGGTGAACGATTCTGCAAACGGTAACTCAAGTGCCCCACATGCAGTAATAAAAGCAAACGGAAGCGACCATTCGCTATTTTCACCTGTACCACAGTCGGAACGCACATAAGCTTCGAGCCTCGTACCCGGAATTAAGCCTGTAATGGTAACTGATGTTTGATTTATGTTTTGAATTTTTGTTCCTTCGGTATCGGGATCAAAACCCGGGTTACCGTAAGCCAACTCCCATTTGCTTTCGTCGTTTCCGGCATCCCACATCAAACCAGCTTCGTTTGATGCAATATTCGATGCGCGTAATGATGTTGGTTGAACACAAGCAGGTATCAGATCTATCCCTAAATCGTCGACAAATGCCCTAACCCCCTGGCTTCTTAACGCAATATACTTATGAGAACCCGTGTAATCGTCAAACAACAGCTGATAATACTTGTAATTTGTTGTAAGGCTAAACGAAGCAATGAGAGTAAATGTTTCAGGTTCATCGGGGCTGTTTACTGTACCAATTTCAAGCAACCCTGAGTTGCTTATGTATTTTGCAAAAAAA
>DAOSWJ010000334.1:0-3689 GCA_035380005.1 Prolixibacteraceae bacterium
CCCATATCGTGCAATTTCATGTGGCACAATGTAGGAATGTGTACCCCTATTTGTTTGGCAGCATCGAGAATGGTGGTTCCCTTTGCTACTTCAACTTCTTTATGATCGATGATTAATTTTATCTTGTCCATGATATATTCATTTTATGCCCTAAACAATGCTAATGGCCTTAAACTTACATTTTTGGAAGCAAACTCCGCATTTAATACAAATTGACTGATCGATGTAATGCACCGATTTTTTCTCGCCCGATATTGCACCTACAGGGCAATTTCGGTAACACAGCGTACAACCGGTACACAAATCGGGGTCGATTTCGTATTTTAGCAGGTCCTTACACTGTCCGGCAGGACATTTACCCTCCCGAACGTGGGCAAGGTATTCGTCTTCGAAATTTAATAATGTTGAAAGCACGGGGTTAGGTGATGTTTGGCCTAAACCACATAGCGAAGTATCTTTAATAACATTGCTGAGCAACTTGAGCCTTTCGAGGTCTTGTTCGGTTCCTTTTCCCTTTGTTATTTTATCAAGAATTTCGTGCAGGCGTTTATTGCCAATACGACAAGGTGTACATTTTCCGCACGATTCGTCGAGTGTGAATTCGAGATAGAACTTTGCGATCGAAACCATGCAATCGTCTTCGTCCATTACAATCATACCACCCGACCCCATCATTGAACCTGCTTTAATCAGGTTATCGTAATCGATGGGTATATCGAGATCTTTTTCGGTTAAGCAACCGCCTGAAGGCCCACCGGTTTGAACGGCTTTAAATTTTTTCCCGTTGCGAATGCCACCTCCAATATCGAAAATCACTTCGCGAAGTGTAATTCCCATAGGTACTTCAATAAGCCCAACATTGTTAACTTTTCCGGCCAAAGCAAAAACCTTGGTACCCTTTGAATTTTCGCTTCCTATGCTGCTGAACCATTCGGCACCTTTATTAATTATTACCGGTATGTTGGCAAATGTTTCGACGTTGTTAACATTGGTTGGCTTTCCCAAATAACCCGACACCGAAGGAAAAGGCGGCTTAAATGTTGGTTCGCCGCGTGAACCTTCCATTGAGTGGATCAATGCGGTTTCTTCGCCACAAACAAAAGCACCGGCACCATACCTTATTTCTATTTCGAAATCGAAACCGGTGCCCATAATATCGTTACCCAGCAATCCGTATTCACTTGCTTGCGAAAGTGCAATTTTCAGGCGGTTTATTGCCAATGGATATTCGGCCCTGATGTAAACTAAACCTTTGTTTGCTCCAATACAGTAGCCACAAATGGCCATTGCTTCGATTACAGAATGCGGATCGCCTTCGAGTATCGATCGATCCATAAATGCGCCAGGATCTCCCTCGTCGGCATTACAAACCACGTATTTTTGATCGTTTTTTTCTTTACTGGTAATTTCCCATTTCAAACCGGTTGGAAAACCGCCACCACCACGGCCTCGAAGGCCACTCTTTTTGATAATATCTATTACCTCGGCAGGTGAATAATCGCTCAAACAAGTACCTAATGCTTCGTAACCATCGCGACCAATGTATTCATCAATATTTTCGGGATCGACAAAACCACAATTTCGCAGGGCAATACGCACTTGTTTTTTGTAAAAATCGATACCTGCCGTACTGGTTACTTTATAGTTGTTTTTTGGATTTTTGTATAACAAGCGCTGCAAAGGCCTTCCCTTCACAATATGCTCGTTAACAATATCAACAGCATCGCTTGGTTTAACCTCGGTGTAAAAGGTATTGTCGGGCACCACTTTAACTACAGGTCCTTTTTCGCAAAAACCAAAACAGCCCGTTGTCAATACGCGGACATCGTTATTGAGGTTTTGCGATTCAAGCTCGGCTTTTAAGTTGTTTACAATTTGTTCCGATTGAGAAGCACGGCATCCGGTACCGCCACATACCAGAATGTGCATTTTATTTTCAGCCATTTTTTTACGCTTTTCAGGGTTAACTATTCATCGATGGTTTTAAAGGTAACAGGAATAATCCCATCGACCAATTCGCCTTTCACAATATGTTTTTCGATAATTTCTTTGGCTTTTTCTTTAGAAACGAAGCCATAAATTACAGGACTTTGGCCGGGCACAATCACCTCGATAGTTGGTTCAGCATAACAGTAACCCATGCATCCAGTTTGACTTACTATTGCATCAACGCCCCTAAAATCGAGCTCTTCAATCATATAGCTCATTATTTCTTTGGCACCCGAAGCGATACCGCAAGTTGCCATTGCTACCTTTATTTGCACTATCTTATCGGCATTTTCGCCTTGTTCCCTGAGTTTAATCTTCTCTTGAACTTCGGCTTTGATTTTTTTTAAATCGGCTAACGACTTTACTTTCATTCGCGTATGATTTATGGTTTTTTGGTATTATTTCAAATTTGCTTCTATCATTTCGAGATTATCATTTATCAACTCTTTCAAAAATTTAATAATTTTTGCATTGTTTATTGGCACACCTTCCAGTTCTGCTTTTACTTCGTTGGTATCAAACTCAAAATCGCTAATTGGTGTATGATGATTATAAATAAAGTGAATTTGGGGATAAGATGCAATGAGCAAAGTCATTGTACCGGCAATATCGCCCATTGCCGGCCTATCGATGTGACTATATGAGAATGAAGCGGTTAAACTTGTTCCTTTTCCAGCTTCAGAAGTAATTTCAACTGTCCCGCCGGTTTGTTCGGCACTGTGTTTAAATAACGATATTCCCATACCAACTTTACGGGTGGTACGAGTAGTAAAAAAGGGGTCGCAAAGCAGTTCAAGTGTTTCTTTATCGACACCACATCCGTTATCGTTGATTTCAATAAGATATTGGTCCGATTTGGGATTCTCGGTAACGTTAAGTTCGATTTTTGTTGCGTTTGCCCTTACCGAATTTTGAATGATATCGAGTATGTGAAGCGACAGTTCCTGCATTATTGTAATTAAGTATGTTTAAAATTGCTGTTATAATGTTCTTCGTCCGTTACTATGCTTCAAGGCCAATAAAAGCTCGCTAAATGTTGGTTCGTTCATTTCAAAATATGTAAAAGCCTGCCCAATTTGCGTAGGGCTGTGTGCATCCGACGAGCGTATTATTGTTGCGCCTTCAGGTATTTTTCCGTTTTGCATCCAGTCTTTTACATTGGCATTTTTCGATAACTCAAATGCATCGGCTTTAAAACCTTCGGGAATAAACCCTAATTGGCTGAATATTCCATTATAATACCTATCGACATGAGCCGGAATAAAAATACCTCCTAATTGGTGCACAAATTGTTCGACATTCAACAAACTAACATCAAGTGCATTAATAAGCAATTCGTCAACTTCTTCAATTATCATTTCGTTTTCGTCAACCACAACCTGTTCACCAAAATATGCCGGATTGTTCTTCACTTTAATCAAGTGGAGGTCGATGTATTGTTGAAACTGCATTAATTGCTTATTGGTTTCGAAAAGGGCAAGTGCATGAACCTCTTCCGAAGAGTTGATTTCGGCACCACAAAAAACACTAAGCCCTTTTTTTTCAGCAATTTGCTTAATCAAAGCAGCTTGTTTTGTACTATTGTGATCGGTTATGGCAATAATATCGAGCCCCGCTTTTAAAGCCGATTCGACAATATTCACCGGGCTCATCTCCAGGCTTCCGCAGGGCGACAAGAGCGTGTGAATATGCAGGTCGGC
>DAOSWJ010000335.1:0-3670 GCA_035380005.1 Prolixibacteraceae bacterium
TGCACCGTTTATGGCATTGCCGTTATCATCTTTTTGCGAATTATCCCAAAGCGAGCCCCATGTCCCAAGGTCGCTCCAGCCAAAGTCGGCAGTAAGCACGTAAACATTGTCGGCTTTTTCCATTACGCCATAGTCGATCGAAATGTTGCGGCATTCTGAGTAGGTTTTATTCAGAAAAGCATTCTCGCCACTTGTGTAATAGTGTTTCAAGCCTTTTTCGAAATGCTCGTTTACATCGGGCAGGTAGTTTTTAAAAGCTTTGGTGATCGATTTTAACGACCACAAAAAGATGCCTGAGTTCCAGAAGAACTCACCACTTTCGACAAAAACTTTGGCCATGCGCAAGTCGGGCTTTTCGGTAAAAGTTTTCACTTTGTGCAAATTGTTAACGCCCTCCATGTCCACTTTGCCATTTATTTGAATGTAGCCGTAACCGGTTTCAGGTCGGCTCGGTTTTATGCCCAAGGTAAGCAGTGCATCATTCTCCGAAACAAACTTCAACCCGTTTTTAAGCTGGTGAATAAAGTCATCTTCTTTGGTAATGAGGTGGTCCGATGGGGCAACAATGATGTTGGCATTGGGGTTTCTTGTTTGAATTTTGTAGCTGGCATATGCAACGCAGGGTGCAGTGTTCCTTCTCATGGGTTCCGATAAAACCTGTTCTTCGCTCAGGTCGGGCAGTTGTTCGAGCACCGTACTTTGATAGTCGGTATTGGTTACCACCAAAAAGTTTTCGGGCGGACAAATTTTCAACAAGCGTCGATACGTTTGTTGTATAAGTGTTTCGCCAGTGCCTAAAATGTCGATAAACTGTTTTGGACGTGAGGTTTTACTTAAAGGCCAAAAGCGGCTGCCAATTCCGCCCGCCATAATTACGCAATAATTATTATTCATTATTCATTTTTTAAAAAGAAAGATAAATATACCAAAAAACAGTCGATATAAAAAAGGATTATTTTGGTTCGAGCCGAATTATTGGTATCATCATCTCTTCGAGCGATATGCCCCCATGTTGAAATGTGTTTTTATAATAGTTAGCGTAATGATTATAATTGTTTGGGTAGGCAAAAAAATCTTGCCGCATGGCAAAAATATAAGCCGAGCTAACGTTCATCGATGGCAAATGGGCATCGGCGGGGCGTTTTACCTCAAATACTTCCTTAGGGTTGTAGTTGAGGTTGCGGCCTTGTTTATAACGCAGGTTGGTGTTGGTACTACGTTCGCCAATCACTTTTATTGGGTTGTTCACGTTTATAGTGCCGTGATCGGTAGTGATAATCAAGTCGAAATTGTTGCGGCTAAGTTCTTTGAGCATTTCGGGCAGACCCGAGTGTTTGAACCAGCTAACCGTTAGCGAACGGTAAGCAGCTTCGTCGCCGGCCAACTCCTTAATCATGTTCATTTCGGTACGTGAGTGCGAAATCATGTCAACAAAGTTAAGCACCAGCACTGCCAATTCCGATTGTAAAATTTGGTTCAAGTTGTCGCTGCCTTTACGGCCGGGTTTCGATGTAGTAATTTTTTCGAAGTAGAGTTTCTCTTTCCGACCGTGGCGGGCCATTTGTTTGCGAAGTAGCTCTTCTTCGAAATTATTTTTGCCGCCTTCTTCGTTGTCGTCGTCGAACCAAAAATCGGGGTAGGCCTTTTTGATATCGGCAGGCATTAGTCCCGAAAAGATGCTGTTGCGGGCGTACATGGTTGCTGTTGGCAATATGCTGGTATAAATTTCGTCGTTAATTATATTGTAGTATTCACCTACAATTGGGCTTAAGGCACGCCATTGGTCGAACCGAAGGTTGTCGATAAGCATTACGAATACTTTTCGGCCTTTATCGAGAAGCGGAAAAACCCTTTTGCTGAAAATATCGGTCGAAATTAAAGGGCGGTTGTTACTATTTTGATTGAGCCAGCCTAAGTAGTTTTTCGAAATGAAACGGCAAAATGCACTGTTGGCTTCGGTTTTCTGCATTTGCAACACCTCGTCCATGGTTTTGTCGTTTGAGTTGCTCAGCTCCATTTCCCAATAGGTTAGTTTGCGGTAAACTTCTTCCCAATCGTCAATGGTAAACGAATCGTTTATTTTCATTCCCAAACGGGAAAATTCACCCTGATAAGCCGAGGTCGTTTGTTTGGTAACAAGTTCTTTCTTATTGATATTCTTTTTGATGGAAAGCAATATTTGCTTTGGGTTTACCGGTTTTATAAGGTAATCGGCCATTTGCGAGCCAATGGCTTCGTCCATGATAGCTTCTTCTTCGCTTTTGGTAATCATTACCACCGGAACAATGTTGTTGATTTGCTTAATACGCGACAGCGTTTCGAGCCCTGTATAGCCCGGCATATTTTCATCGAGGAAAATAATGTCGAATTGATTTTCACTAACAAGGTCGATGGCATCGCTGCCGTTGGTTGCTGTGTGCACTTCATAGTCCTTGTTTTCGAGGAAAATAATATGCGGCTTAAGCAGGTCAATTTCATCATCGACCCATAATATTTTGGTCTTTCTGCTTTGAATCATATTAAAATTTGGATTTTGAGGTTAAAATATATGTCAAATCGTTATACATAAAAATAACAACGCTTTGTGCTGTTTATTGTTTCAAAAGCACATATTTGACATCTTTTAACTAATAATGCTTGTTGAAGAAGCTTTGGTAATCGTTCAGGTTTTTGGTTTCGGTCAAAATTTTCAGATTGTTGTTGCCAATAAGGTACTGCTTGTAATTCACATTACGCAACGACATGTTTACTCGACTGTCTTTTTGAGCAACAGTCAAATATTCTTCAGCTTTGGTTTTATTGGCAATGCCGCTTACAACAATAAACGAGCTGTATTCATCGTAAGCAATTTCTGAAACGCTGAGATTGTCAGCTCTGAAATTGGTTGCGTTTAGCCTGTTCAAATAAGTTAACAGCAATGTTTTGTTCGATCCGCTTGATGGAAGCAGGTAAATTATATTGTGTTGTTCATCGGCGTTGAATGTAAATGGTGAATTATCATCACTATTGCTATTCCCGGGCTGTTCTGTTGCTGTTGCGTTAGGGGTTGTTGTTACTTGTTCTTCTTCAATGGTTTCAGAATCAGCTTCGCTTTCATTTATGTTTTGAACAATTTCGGTACTCTGTTCTGAATTCGTATTGTTCGAAACTGTAGTTGTATCGGGTTTTTCGTTTGCAACATTGGTCCCTGTTGCCGATGTCGATTCGGCAGCTTCGGTGGTTTGTGTTTCTACTTTATTCTCAGTTTCGCTAGTATCGATTTCCGATGTTTCGGTTTCGGTATTATTGCGTGGTGGCGAAGGTCTGTGCCTGATGTAGTTTTGCAAATAAAATTGCTGCCACTCGTCAAGAGCATTCGCTTCTCTTAGTTTATTGAAATTGTCGCTTCCAATAATGTAAGTTTTATAGCTTACTTCACCCAAGCTTTCGAAGAGTGCTTTATTGGCGTCGGTTTCTTTTTGGTATTGTTGAGCCTCGTATGCGTTTTCGAACGACGATACCATTAAAAGTGTTTTTTCTTTCAAATTACCCGGTACAACACGTAGCCTTTTATCGCGGAATTTATCGGAATTATAGCGAACAAAATCACGCATAATGAATCCTGTACGGTAACGCACTTCGTCAATTACAATAAGGTAACTGTGTTCGGTATCGTAGTTAAAGCCAAAAA
>DAOSWJ010000336.1:0-3669 GCA_035380005.1 Prolixibacteraceae bacterium
CTGTTGGTGGTTTTACTGGAAGTATAGTATTGACACCTGAAAGTGAGGGGTACTCCCAAAATATTCTTTTTACAACAACTAGAGTCTATATTGAGCTGATTAATGGAAAAATTGTTAATACAAACTATTTCAAAATAGAGAAGCCCACAATTTGGAAACCTGAAATGCCAATTTATAAGCTAACATTTTTTGATAATATTACGGACTCAGTTAAAGTTAGGATATATAAAGAAAACGATACAGACAATTTATATATGTATGATTTGTCAGGGTGCAGAGATTGTATAAGTACAAATGTATTTCAGAAAATCAACTTAGATTTAACAGAGTTTTAGGTTAGTTAATGTTCATATAGTATCTCATCGTATAAAGCCGGTACAGATACCTTAAAAATAAATATTGGCGATACAACGCTTAGTAATATATACAAAGCGGTTTTTGTTAAAGAATTGTATTCGCACTTGTTTGTTGAAGTTGATACTGCTTATTACAGTAAAACATATGGCTTTGTAAAATATGTAAAATATACTGGCGAAGTGTTTGTAATATCTGACGAAACTCTCGAAATGTTGATGGAGCGCGACTAGTTTTGGGTTAAAGTTCCGTAAAAAACGATAAATATTGTAACGCCGGATTTTAATCCGGGGGAAAGGATCCTGCTTTCTTCGGTGAGTTCCGTAGGAACGGAATTATATGCTATAAGCGAAAACATTTGTTGTAAAGTAAAATTTTTAGCGTTCATGAATTGACAAAAAAGTATGGGCCAACATATTGACCATCATGAAATATGCTTTAATATTTCAACAAATTTAACTTGTCGTTCAATAAGGTTCGCAAACACAAAACAGCTTCGTTTTTAAATAAAACATTACGAGCGTATTTTATATCTTTACCAAAATTTTTGCCGGCCATGCAGTACAGCAACATAAATATTTCTAAAAAAGAATTGCATTGTATCCTTTCAGAACAGGTTGATTTTAAAACTTCGCACAGCCAAATGGTACCCGAAGGAAGAAGAATTTTGCCTGTAAACAACCAGCTTATGCCCAAAAAAAGTGCGGTATTGCTTTTGTTGTACCCCGGCAAAAAGGGCATAAGGCTTATCCTTACCCGCCGAAGCAGCGAAATGAAACATCATGCAGGGCAAATAAGTTTTCCGGGTGGCCGTTGCGAAAGAAACGAACTGAGCAACCCTGTTGTAACAGCTTTGCGCGAAGCCAACGAAGAAATTGGTTTACAGCCCGATATCATCGAAATTGTTGGCCGTTTATCGGAGGTTTATGTCGAAGTGAGCAATTTTAGTGTAAGCCCTTTTGTGGGCTGGACCAATACCAAACCAACTTTCAGTATCAACAAAAACGAAGTTGACGAGCTAATCGACATTGAGCTATCGGCCTTTTTAGACAGTAGCAACCGCTCGAAAATACAGGTCGATACCAACATTGGATTAATTAACGCGCCTTGCTACCAAATAAACGGCTACACCATTTGGGGGGCTACCTCCATGATGATTGCAGAACTGGAAGCGAAACTAAAGCAATATTATTCTCGTCGGGCAGAACATTCAAATAATGCTGATAACGATCGAGAATGTTGATTACGTAATTGTATGGCTCCTGACCACGACAATAACCCCACTTACCACCGGATCTTTATAAAATTGCGGTATCGATTTTTTAAGAATGAACTGATCAACATTGTCCTTCCATAGCGAAGGGTTTTTACCATATTTCATGGCCAGTTTACGCGCATCCATTACGTGGCCAATGCCCACATTGTATGATGCCAAAACAAATTTCAACCTCTCGTCGGTGTCATTAATTATAGGATGAAAAATATCGTTGAGCCAGTTCAGGTATTCCAATCCGCCGGTAATGTTGTCGCGCGGATCCACAATATCGGTTACGCCGTATTGTTTGGCTGTTTCGGGCATCAATTGCATAAGGCCCATTGCACCAACCCAGCTTTCGGCATAGGGGTCGAAACGCGATTCCTGCATAATTATGGCAGCCAGCAAGCGCCAGTCCCAGCCGTATTTTGCCGACAGTTCACGTACCAAATCGTCGTATTCCGAAACCTTACCACCAGTAATTGAATGGAATTCGCTTTTAACAATTTGTGAACTGCGGTTACTATCAAAGTATTTAAAGTACAAATATTTGTAGGCATCGGTTTGCTTGTAATCGCTTATCCATTCATCGACATAAGCTTTCCAATGCGGCGAGTTGTGGCGCAAAGCCCACGATATTTTCTGATTAAAGCTCAGCGGTGTTGCTACATCGATATTACTGTAGTATTTTTGATTCACCAAGCCAACATTTTCGTCGCAAACAGTATAATCTATTTCGCCGGCAGCCACCAGGGCAATTAACTGTTCAACTCCGTAAACCGAATCTTCAACCAGTTTAATGGGTTCGCCAATCTCGTCGGAGAGGTTTTTTAAACGCTGAACAAAAACAGTATTCTTCTGCACATGAATGGTTTTACGGGCAAGCTCCAACTGCTCGCGCACAAGCGATTGTTCAAGTTGTTTATTGCTTAAGGTGTCGGCTCCATCGGGCAGGCGTTGCACCAACACCTGACGGGTTAACATGAGCGGCTCGCTAAAATCGAACATTTCGGTGCGTTCTTTGGTAACTGTAAGGTTCTTGGCTACCAAATCGTATTCACGATTATTTAAACCGTTAAAAGTTTCTTCGAGGTTATTGCTCACCAATATTTTCAGTTCAACTCCCAAATGATCGGCAAATGCTTTGAGTAATTCGTACTGAAAACCCATTGGCTGCCCTTTGTACACGAAGTAATTAGTGGAGTTATAATCGACAACAACCTTCAATTCTTTTTCTTCAAGAATTCTTTCGAGTTCGCTTTGCTTAGGTGCTTTTGGGCTTAATGCTTCGGTATTCAATTGTTTTTGCCCTCCGGTGAGGGTACAAGCACTAAGCGCTATTAAAGCAATGGTTAAATAAGTCAAAAGTTTCTTCAAACCGTTTATTTTAGTTCGACATGGGCTATGCCAAAAAAGCGGCATATGTATTCATCAATTATAACTTAGGCAAACACAAAATAGTTTGCACTGTTGATAAATAGTGCGGCAAAGAAAGGATAAAAAACCTGCAACACGTTCATTTATGGTTAAATAGAGGCGTTATTTAACGTTCAGAAAACGTAGCATTAGTCATAAAAAGTCCACAAAAGCCCAAACCTGAAAGTCATTTGTTCGAGCGGATAGCGCGGCGTAGAGAAGAATTCGCCAAACTTAAAACGGCTATTTGCATGCTCAAGAATGGCAAAAGCCCTTGTGCGTTTCAATTTTGCGTTTGCATAAAGGTTGAATAGGGGGTAACCACCTGTTAATAACTCATCTTGCAGGTAAAAGCGGGTGGTTGAAGGTTCGTAAAAATTGGCATTGAAAGGTGTATTGTAATAAACTTCGGCGCCAATGTTAATTTTCATCACTTTAAATAAGTAGTGCGAATACGAAATACTTGAATAAGCACTCGCCACAGGCAGTCGTAACACCGTATTGTTCGAAACAGCTTGCCAAACAGCCTTATTTGACCAAATGAACCGCCAAAAATGAAAATCTTTGTTCAGCCATGCAGCCACCACCGAAAACTCGTTGTTGTACTGATCGGGCATTCCAAGCTGGTTGTTGTACAAGAAATT
>DAOSWJ010000337.1:0-3659 GCA_035380005.1 Prolixibacteraceae bacterium
AAAACAACTTTGTCGAAGCAACTCATGAATGAAATTGATAAAGAATCAATTTACCTCGACCTTGAAAACCCAAGGGATCTAGCAAGAATGGCGGACCCTGTTCTATTCTTTGAAAGAAACCTTGAGCGTTGTGTTATACTTGATGAAATTCAACGGATGCCCGAGTTGTTTCCAATTCTGCGCTCAATGGTTGATTTAAAAAGGATTTCTGGGCGATTTATAATACTTGGTTCAGCTTCGCCCGAATTGATAAGGGATTCGTCCGAATCGCTTGCCGGGCGCATTGCGTATGAGGAATTAAGCCCTTTAAACCTGACTGAAATTAAGAATAGTTACAGCATGGAAAAACATTGGCTGCAAGGAGGTTTTCCCCCGGCACTGTTGGCTTCAAGCAACTTTATCAGCAAAAAATGGCTAAATAATTTCATTATAACATACATTGAACGCGACCTTCCGATGCTCGGGCTGGATGTGAATGTAAACTTATTGCAACGTTTTTGGACAATGATTGCTTTTATGCATGGCAATCTGCTCAACATGACAACACTATCAAAATCACTAGGGGTGACCTCAACTACTATAAAGCGATATGTTTCATTCATGGAAAATGCATTTCTTGTACGCTTATTACAGCCTTATTCAGTGAATGTAAAGAAAAGGCTGGTTAAATCGCCAAAAATATATATTCGTGATACGGGTATTTTGCATCAACTTTTGGCAATAGACAATTTCGACACCTTGGAATGCAACCCCATAATGGGTAACTCGTGGGAAGGGTATGCCATTGAACAAATACTGCAACAATGCGATGATGACACCAAAGGTTTTTTTTACCGTACACACGAGGGTTCAGAGTGCGATCTGGTTTTGGTGCGGGGTGGCAAGCCACTTTATGCTATTGAGATAAAATACACCGCATCACCAAAAATTAGCAAAGGGATGCGTATCTCATTCGACGATTTGAACACCCCTAATAATTTTGTAGTAACACCAAACGGTGATGATTACTTGCTGTCAGAAGATGTACACACATGCAGTATTGATACATTTTTGACAAACTATCTGTAACATATGGAACCTAATTTGCGGGGGTCTTTATTCAATTCAACACTACCCTTTGTGCTTTGCGGATAAGCCTGTCGCTGCAAGTAACAATGTACAAGCCTTTGTTAAAGGCTGAAATGTCGATATTGATTTTATCATCGTTAATTATTTGCTTGTAAACAGTTTGCCCGGAAATATTTGCAATCTCAAGTAGCTTTTGGTCGCCAAAGTCCTCCATTACAATAGTTACCATGCCATTAGTTGGATTAGGATATACTTTTAAGCCTTGTGAAATCAATGACACCTCATTGTTTTCAAGTATTACCGATTTTTCAAGTACTTCGGGCTCATACACATTTTGAGCTAAACTTTGTGGCAGCATATCGCAAAACGAGCCATCGGTAGTAATGTACGCACTAACATAACTGCCACTTTGTGCATGAAAACCGGGCAGGAAACGGATGGATTGGCCTGCAATAAAGGTGGCTGAAGCATTGGGTTGGACAGTAACAGGGGCATTTTGTGCAATAGTAATGTTGTTTGTTGCATTAAAACAACTATCAGAGACAATATTTAATGATGATAAATCGAGATTAACCGGTACCGATGGATTTTCTTCAAAGTTTGCCTGAAGTGCGCGATTTGCCGTTGCAGTAAAACTGTAAGTTGTTGAGTTTGAAACCTCAATTCCATTTTCAGTCCAGTTTACAAAATGAGAACCTTCTTCCGCGCTTGCGACTAAAGCAACCTGTTGATTGGCATAAAAATACCCATCGCCTACAACCGTTCCATTACCTGACGATGTTGCTGTTATTGAAAATTTTAAACTAAAAGTACTGAAACCATAAATTCCCCATGCATTACCACTTTCAAGCCCATGCCACGAAAACCAATGCACTGAATGATCCCATGTGTTGTAAATTGCATAAGTAGCCGATGTTTCATCGTAACCAATACCTGTCACAAAATGATCGGTATATCCATCACCGTCACTATCAACAAGTAAAACAACCGGACGATTATTGTCTATTTCATTTTTAAATACCGCCCAACTACTTGTAGCCGAAAACCACTCGTAATCTGAAAAATACCAATAATTTGAATTAATAAAAGGGATATAGCTGTCAAATGAATTATTAATATCGTTACTCCAGCTCCATCCGTAGTAATTTTGTTCGGAACTCCACGATGTAAACATAAAATCGGCCAAACAATTAGATTGATGTGCGCCACCTAATTCCGATTTGTCGCTTTTTAAATTGGGTGGAGTATCCTCAGGAAATGAATAATCGGCATAGTGAACATCGTTTGCTATCATTGCATTAACATTGTCGGTTTGTGTATCTGAATTGCCAACAACAAGATCACTAAACCCCAAAGCATCGTAATAACCTATTACCATGCCCAATGCAGTTGGTCCGCACCCATGCAACCAAATATATGATGGTACATTTTGAATCAACACCTCCGTTCCTGCTTCCGATAATGGACTTCTAAGCGTCTCACTTTGTTTAACATTCGCAGGAGGATTTGGCATACAACGACTTTGCTGAGCGTTTGCAAAACCAAATATTACAAAAACAAAAAATACAAATAAAATAAACTGCTTAATCATAACACCACATTTTTTCGAGAATTAAAACTACAACTTATTTTTAATCTCACACATAAGCAATTATCTTTTTTACTAAACCTTTTACCCACAAATCCGTTTTCTTATGCGAAAAGTATAAAAAATGGAAAATATCGATTTCAATATAACACCCGCAAAAATTGGAGAAAGGCTACCGGTTCAAAAGCCCAGTCCGGGCATTTTGGCTTTATTAAAAGAAGATGGCATACGAAAGTTGGTGAGCGATCATTACGATTTACTGATCGAATCGGACATCAAACACTTGTTTCCGGTGGTACCCGAACAACTCGAAATGGCCAAGAAACATGCTGCCGATTTTTTTATTCAGGTAATGGGCGGCCCCCCCTATTTTAACATGAACCGTGGCGAACCGGCAATGACCCGCCGGCATTCACATTTTAAAATTACCACTAAAGGTCGCGAAGTTTGGCTCGACTGTTATCGGCAATTGTTGCCAAAACTCAACTTGCCCCCACATTTATTACAAAGCTACTGGAATTACCTGAACAATTTTTCGAGCTGGATGGTGAATACCGAAGATGAGGATTAAAGGTTTTCCAAAACCTCAATCAGTTTCTTTTTACGACGGGTCGAAACCGGAATTTCACTGCCATCTTTCAATACTAAAAAGCCGCCATCGGATTTATCGAGCTTGCTAATGTATTTAAGGTTGACCAAAAAAGAATGATGAGGCCTGAAAAAGCCATAATCATCGAGCAAATCCTCGTAGTCTTTCAACACTTTCGACACCATTAATTTATTGCCATCGACAAAATAAAATGTGGTATAGTTGCTTTCGCTCCGACAATAACAAATGTCGCTAACTTCAACAATACTAATGGCTTCAGAGGTTTTTAGCACAATTCGTCGGTCTTGTGTTTTTCGTTCGTAATAATTAAAAAAGGTACTTACCTGATCGTGCAATTTTGTACTGTTAATCGACGACAAAGCCCTTTTTACAGCAGTGCAAAAATCATCAACA
>DAOSWJ010000338.1:0-3646 GCA_035380005.1 Prolixibacteraceae bacterium
CCAAAATCGGCAATTACATGCTCGCGCCCAAAACCAAGGTATTTTTGCTCCAGTTTTTTCTGAACACTACAAGCCATCAAAACCAATAGCAATAACAAAAAGAAAATCTGTTTTACCATGCTTTAAAAATAAGTTTTCAATTCACTTTATAAACCAACATTACTAAATAGTAGAACTTATTTTTCAAAAATAATCCTTTTTCCAATAAACCATCGCTTTTTACTATATTTGCGCCGTTAATAAATCTTAATGCAAAAATTTTCACCGCTATGATTTTATTCTTTCATGTTCAAGGAGGCAACTACATTGCAGTTAGCTCAACCACAGCTCTTAACAACGAAAACATCGACAAACTAAAATGGATTTTTGGTAATGCCGAGCTAATCGAAAAAACCGAAATAGATGGTTGGTTTGTAGGGCCACGCAAAGAAATGTTGACTCCATGGAGCACTAACGCTGTTGAAATTACCCAAAACATGGGCATTGAAGGCATCATCCGCATTGAAGAATACATTGCTGTCGATTCCGATAAAGCGAAATTTGACCCTATGCTACAACACTTGTACAAAGGGCTCGATCAAAAACTATTTACTATTGAAAAACAACCCGACCCAATTGTAGCCCTTACCGATATAGCCCAATACAACCAACAAGAAGGTCTTGCCCTGAGCAACGAAGAAATCGATTACCTCAATTCGGTATCGGCAACGCTTGGCAGGCCTTTAACCGATAGTGAAGTATTTGGCTTCTCGCAAGTTAACAGCGAACACTGCCGCCACAAAATTTTCAACGGCACCTTTATCATCGACGGTGAAGAAAAACCCATATCGCTTTTTAAACTCATTAAGAAAACCACCGAAACCCACCCCAACAAAATTGTATCGGCATACAAAGACAACTGTTCATTTGCCGAAGGCCCTGTTGTTGAACAATTTGCTCCAAAGACACAGGACAAGCCCGATTTCTTTGAAGTTAAAGACATCAAAACCGTACTGTCGCTTAAAGCCGAAACACATAATTTTCCAACAACTGTTGAACCTTTTAACGGAGCAGCAACCGGAACCGGAGGTGAAATTCGCGACCGCATAGCAGGTGGAAAAGGCGCTCTGCCTATTGCAGGTACAGCCGTTTACATGACAGCCTATCCCCGCTTGGGCGAAGACCGCCAATGGGAAAGCCAATTCGAAGCCCGCCCGTGGCTGTACCAAACACCCGAACAAATACTCATAAAAGCATCGAACGGCGCCAGCGATTTCGGAAACAAATTTGGACAACCTTTAATTAATGGTAGCGTTTTAACTTTTGAACACATCGAAAACAACAAAAAATACGCTTTCGACAAGGTGATTATGCTGGCCGGCGGTATTGGCTTTGGCAAAAAAGCCGATAGTTTGAAAGACACTCCCGAACCCGGGCAAAAAGTAGTTCTGCTGGGAGGCGATAATTACCGGATTGGCATGGGCGGAGGCGCAGTATCGTCGGTTGCAACAGGACAGTTCGAAAATAAAATTGAGTTGAACGCCGTACAACGTGCTAACCCCGAGATGCAAAAAAGGGTGTACAACGCCATTCGTGCCCTGGCCGAAAGCGACAACAACCCTATTGTTTCTATTCACGATCATGGAGCAGGCGGCCACTTAAACTGCCTTAGCGAACTGGTTGAAGAAACCGGAGGCGTGATCAATATCGACAAACTACCTGTTGGCGACCCTACCCTTTCTTTAAAAGAAATTGTGGGCAACGAATCGCAAGAACGCATGGGGCTGGTTATTAAAGAAGAAAACATCGAAACATTAAAAAATATTGCTGAACGCGAACGTGCTCCAATATATGTAATTGGCGAAACAACTAACGACATGCGTTTCACCTTCCAAAAGTTGGAGACAAACGAAAAACCAATCGACTGGAAACTGGAACACATGTTTGGCAACCCGCCAAAAACAATCATGAACGACAGCAAGATTGAAAGCAAATTTTCGCCGCTAGCTTATTCAAAAGATGACATTTATAAATATACCGAACAAGTTTTGCAACTCGAAAATGTGGCTTGTAAAGACTGGCTCACCAATAAAGTTGACCGTTCGGTTACAGGGCGCATCGCCAAACAGCAATGTGCCGGCAAATTGCAACTTCCGTTAAACAACCTAGGGGTTATCACACTCGACTACCAGGGAAAAAGTGGCTTAGCTTCATCTATTGGCCATGCACCTGCAGCTGGTTTAATCAATGCAACAAACGGATCGATCCTTTCAATTGCCGAAGCTTTAACCAACATCATTTGGGCTCCGCTTGCCGATAAAATGAAAAGCATAAGCATGAGTGCTAACTGGATGTGGCCTTGCAAAAACCCTGGCGAAGATGCCCGTATTTATGAAGCAGTTCAAGCAGCAAGCGACTTTGCAATTGCACTGGGAATTAACATTCCAACCGGCAAAGACTCCTGTTCAATGACGCAAAAATACAAAGACGATGTGGTTTATTCACCCGGAACAGTGATCATTTCGGCCTCGGGCGAAGTTTCCGATGTTCGTAAAATTGTGGAACCCGTACTGGTTGAAGGATTACCATTGTATTACATCGATTTTTCAAAAGCCCCTAAAGCTTTGGGCGGTAGTGCTTTTGCTCAAATCAACAATAAACTTGGCAACGAAACACCTACCGTTACCGATGCCGAATACTTTTTAAAAGCCTTCAACACGGTACAAGAGTTAATCGAAAAAGGAATGATAGCCAGTGGACACGACATTGGCGGCGGCGGATTAATCACTACCCTGCTTGAACTTTGTTTTTCGAACAACGAAAGCGGCTTGAACCTCAACTTAAGCGGCATAAAAGAAGCCGATACTGTGAAACTGCTTTTTGCCGAAAATCCCGGCATTGTATTCCAAGCAACCGAACAAGTTGAAAACATTTTAAAAGCTGCCGGCATTGAGGCGGTAAAAATTGGTTTACCGACCAATTCAGCAAACGTTTTGATTGTAAATGGAAATGAAACATATAACTTCGACATTCAAAGCCTGCGCGACTTATGGTTTAAAACTTCGTATTTACTCGACCGCAACCAAAGTACCCCGGCATTGGCGCTTGAACGTTATAAAAATTACAAGAAAAATGAACTGAAATATAATTTTAAAGGGTTTGCCGGAAATGCTGCTGCATTTGGTATTGATTTAAAGCGCCGCTCGCAAAGTGGTGTTAAAGCAGCCATTATTCGAGAGAAAGGTGTTAACGGCGACCGCGAAATGGCCTATAGTCTCTATCTTGCAGGCTTCGATGTAAAAGATGTACACATGACCGACCTGATTAGCGGCCGCGAAGATTTGAGCGACATTAACATGATTGTTTTTGTGGGTGGTTTTTCCAACTCCGATGTACTTGGCTCGGCAAAAGGTTGGGCAGGCGCTTTCAAATACAACGAAAAGGCCCGCGTAGCACTTGAGAATTTCTACAAACGTAACGATACATTAAGCTTAGGGGTATGTAACGGATGCCAGTTAATGGTTGAGCTCAACCTTGTATATCCTGGCATGGAACAAAAACCAACGATGTTGCACAACGAAAGCCATAAATTTGAGTCGAGCTTTCTAACTGTTGACATACAGCCCAACAATTCGGTAATGATGAGCAGTATGGCCGGAAAAACTTT
>DAOSWJ010000339.1:0-3629 GCA_035380005.1 Prolixibacteraceae bacterium
AACAGCTCCGCTAAAAAAGTGGCTTAAAAATTTTGAAATTAACAGAGTATATGACCAATACCCCAATATCTCAACACCATTCCAATATTCCAATTTTCCATTATTCCATCACCCCAATAATCCAGTAATCCGCCCTTCCAGCAACCTCATTGTGCAATTACTTAAAAACCATGAGCAGAACAATGCAAATTAAGAAATAAAATATAAATTTGCATGGTAAATACAATGTGATATGGATTATTATTTACGAAATATTGAACAAGGAGTAAAAACATCGTTGTTGCATTTTCCGGCAGTTGCAATTATAGGGCCTCGTCAATCTGGAAAAACTACAATGGTAAAACATTTATTTTCAGAACAAACGAATGCAATATATCTCGATTTAGAGCGCGATGCTGATTTACGCAAACTTGCCGATGCCGAATTGTTTTTCAATGCCTTTCCTAAAGGCACTCTTTTTTGTATCGACGAAGTACAACGAAAGCCTGATTTGTTTTCAATTCTCCGTTATTTGATTGATACTTGGCAGGAGAATGGCAGGTTCTTATTGCTTGGTTCTGCATCGCGCGATTTGTTGCGGCAGAGTTCGGAGTCCTTAGCCGGACGAATAGCTTACAAATATCTTTCTCCTTTTGTTTTTAATGAATTGCCCCAAAATACAACGCTAGCTCAATATATTGTTCAAGGCGGATTCCCCAAATCAATATTCGCAGCTATTAATGTTTCTACCGAATGGCGCGAAAATTTCATTACTACATTTCTAGAACGCGATTTGCTTCAGTGGAAAAATTTTACACCAACTATTATGCGTCGTTTATGGATGATGCTTGCACACAACAACGGGCAAACTATAAACTATTCCGAATTTTCTAAATCGTTGGGTGTTAACAATGGCACAGTAAAGAACTACATCGATTTGTTGGAAGCAACTTTTATGTTACATGTAATTCAACCTTATATTTCAAATATGGGGAAACGATTGGTTAAAGCACCTAAAATTTACATTGCCGACTCGGGAATATGTGCATCGTTGATTGGTATTGATTCATACGAAACATTGCTTGGACATGTTGCATTGGGTGGTATTTGGGAACAAGTTGTGCTTCAGAATATTAAAAGTACATATCCGCAGGCGGAGTTGTTTTTTTACAGAACCAGCAATGGTGCCGAAGTTGATTTTGTAATGCGTTATAAAAATAGGGTTTTTGCAATTGAATGTAAATCTACGCTTTCTCCTGTTTTGTCAAAAGGGAATTACAATGCCATTGACGATATTCAACCCGATCATACGTATGTTGTTTGTCCCACCAACGAATTGTGGCCTATGAAACAGGGCATTACTGTAATTGGATTGGGCAGTGTGCCAGATATGATTAAAACAGCTGTTTGAATTTATAAAATAGGGAAATAAAAACATTACCCCCCTCAATCCCCCCTTGAGAGGGGGAAGTTTGGGGCGTGCATATTGTAGCTGTGGTTCTTTGTTGTAGGTTTTGAATTTGGAAATATCCAAAATCCAAAATCCAATAACGAATGATCAATAATCAATGATCTTCATAAAATCAATTTTCCAACATTCCATTATTCCATCATCCCATCTCCCCAATTTCCCAACACCCCAAAAATCCAATATACCATCACATCACCCTATCATTACCTGATAAGCTTGTTTATATTTTAAAAGTTGGAGTGCTTTTGGGGAATGAAACGAAATTTGATTGTACAAAGGATGAACCTTTAAGCGGGCAATAGTTTCGGGTTTAGTTAATATTCCTGTTTCGTATAGATTTAAGGTTTGGTATAATGTGTCGTTGGCTACCGGGCCGGATACCAATTCATAACCATGGTTGTAATCTTCGTTACGGTTTTTTACAACAAAGTCGAGCCATTCTTCGTCGGCCAATGTAAATTCTTTTATTTTAAGTTGACGTAATTCTGTTTCGTTGAAAATGTAAACAGTGACATATGCTTTGGCGTTTTTGCCTTCACGTTTTTGTTTAAGCTGAGCCCACCGCTCGGCTTGCTCTTTGTTTTTAGTAGTATAAAAACCTTTTCCAAAATCCAGAAGTCGTTGTATTTCCAATATTTTGGGACTTTGTATTATTTCGGTACTACCGTGGTACAGTATTGTCATGTTGTTGAATATAGCGATTAATTTCGGATAAGATATAATGTTGGCTTTGGGTATGAAGAACCTGATATGCTTCTTCTAAAAAGGTAAATACATTGTTTTTCTTAAAATCGTGTAAGGCATTTATTGCCGAAATTCCTTTAGTAGTTCGATAGCTTTCGAGGCAATATAGCTGAAAGCTTTGTATTGAATTTAGTTTTTTAAAGCGTTCAGGCATAATCAGGAAAACTTAATTTATTATTTGCATATTCATCGTTTAGTATTAAAAAAAGTTTTTCGGTACTGAAATGCCACATTTTGTTTTTCTCAATTAGCAAAGCCTTGTATGTTTGCGAGTTGTATAAATAGCTAATGGCATCCTCGAACGAGAGTTGTTTGCGATCCATTATCCGATCGACCAAACCTTGTATTTTTATTTTGATAAAAGAATCAAATTCGTTACTGTTCATTCTTGATTATTTTTTGCATCAAATATAATAAAAAAGAATGGGTGATAATCCCATCTTTTCAAAACCCAAATTCCAATCCCGATAGCAACCAACTCCTCCTCGTTTGCAACGAGATGTTTGCATTCGACCGTCTTTGACGAGATGCCATCTGCGGTTTCGGTGTTTCGTAACGCTTGACCTTTACTGCGGTGTGACCCCAACAAGCTATTATTCCATTATTCCAACAATCCAGAAACCAACGTTCGACCGCCTTCGGGGTCGTTCTAATACCTTGTTTTAAATTTGCTATACACATGCAATCCCTCCGGGATTGGTAGATTTTGAATTTGGAAATAACCAATAACCAATAACCAAAATCCAATTAAAATTGCATTACCAATGCAATTGTTTGTGAAATGTATGTGCGGTAACGAATGCCATCGGGATAGCACCAGCTGTTAAGAAATGTCGATCAATGGTAGCACTTTGAATAGCCCCGTCGTTTATGAGGGGTATAATAAATGCGCTACATAACATCAAGGGGTCGCCACGTCGCCTTCCTTCGGTCGGCTCCTCGCGATGACGCGCTTTGTACGGCGGGGTGTGGTGAAGGATTGGCGGCTGCGCCGCCAATCCTTCACCTTTTTTTATCCACGCAGCGCCCGTCATCGCGAGGAGCCGTAGTTTACGTAGGCGACGCGGCGATCTGTTCTTGCTTCGCAGTTCGCTGTTTTACGTAGGCGACGCGGCGATCTGCTGTTATTTCGCAGCTGCCCCCGATGTTGCTACACAACGCGGCGATCTGTTATTATTTGTATGTTATTTTAAACCTACGACCTCGCAGAGGTCGATAATGCTTTACATCTTTTTTTTGTTTTAGATGTTTAAATGCTGCGTTCCTACGGAACTCAAGGGGTAAATTGAGCTGCTTTGCCCCGGATTAAAATCCGGCGTTATAAAATTTGTCGTTCCTGACGGAACTGAGTAGGGGGCGTGCTTATTGTTGCTGTGGTGCTTTGTTGTAGGTTTTGAATTTGGAAATGACCAATAACGAATGACCAAAATCCAAT
>DAOSWJ010000340.1:0-3601 GCA_035380005.1 Prolixibacteraceae bacterium
CAAAGGTTTTGAATTTGAACTAAAAGCAATTCCGGCTAAAAATTTAGAAACCAATTTCAATTTTGGATACAACGAAGCCCGTTTTATTGAATACATAAAAGACAACAAAACCGATTACAGTGGAAACTTTCTGCCTTACGTTCCAAAATATACCTTTAACATAGGAGCAAATTATTTGGTAGAAATTAACAAAACATGGCTCGATTTAATCAGAATAAACATGAATTACAGCGGTTTCGGAAAGCACTACTGGCACGAGGACAACCTCAGCTATCAAAGTTATTACGGCTTACTAAACGGACGAGTTAGCTTTGAATATAAAAATTTTACATTTTCGGTTTGGGGCAAAAACATGCTGAATTCCGATTACAATTCGTTTTATTTTAAAGCTCTTGGTAACTCGTATGCTCAAATTGGCAAACCGGCCACTTTTGGCTTCAACGTCAAAATAAATCTTTAAAATTCAAGCATGTTAAAACAAGAATTCAACAAGTACTACACCTTGCTGAGCCTCTATTTGGCACAGTCGATCCCAATGAGTTTTTTCTCCACCGTAATACCGGTTATTATGCGTCAGGAGCAATATTCGCTCGAATCGATCGGGTATTTGCAGTTGATGAAGTTGCCGTGGATCGTTAAATTTCTGTGGGCTCCATTGGTCGATAAAACAAGCAATTCCTCGCGTCATTATCGCAAATGGATCATTTCTTCCGAAATTTTTTATGCAATCATTATTATTGCAATCGGATTTTTAAACCTGCAAACCGACTTTATAACCATTGTTGTTTTAATGGTAATTGCTTTTGCGGCATCGGCTACCCAGGATATTGCCTCCGATGCTTTTGCCATATTAATATTGAAGGAAAAAGAACGAAGCCTTGGCAACAGCATGCAATCGGCCGGAAGTTTTATCGGCTCGATGATGGGAACCGGTGTATTACTTGTAGTGTATCATTATTGGGGTTGGAAACTGCTACTTATATGTCTTGGTGTGTTTGTGTTGCTTGCCATAATTCCTGTAACGCTATTTAAAAACCATGTAAACCGCGAGCAGGTAAAATCGCGCAAAAACATTTCACCCTTTGAGTTTGTCTATTTTTTTAAACAGAAAAGAATTGCCGGACACCTGATTTTGCTGTTCTTGTTTTATTCGGGTTTAATAGGAATTTTGACCATGGTAAAGCCATATTTAGTCGATTTAGGGTACAATATCAAGCAAATTGGAATTATTTCGGGCATCTTCGGAACTGCTTGTGGGGTAATAATGACCCTTCCAGCCGGCTTTCTTATCCGTAAACGAAGTGTAACCCGTTCAATTTGGATTTTCCCGATAATCAACACATTGGTGGCCATTTACTTTTTCGCACTTACTTACACCAACCACCAACTTTATCTCATTTATATTGGTGTTGCCCTATTATGGAGCGCATACGCCATGTCGTCGGTGTTTGTTTATACCCTTAGTATGAAAGTGGTGCGCCAAGGCCGCGAAGGCACCGACTTTACCATCCAAATTGTGCTTACACATTTAAGCAGCCTAATTATTGCAGTATTGAGCGGAAAAATTGCCGATGCCATCAATTACAGAGGACTTTTTGCCATCGAAATAGGATTGTCGGTTTTACTGCTAATACTGATACCATTTCTTTTTAAAGCTAATTTTTACAGCACCGAAAAGCGTTGCCCGTTTTTTGAAACAGGGGCTGAACTGCCCGATAAAACAATGCAATAATGAATATCGATAAACACTTAATAGAGAAATACAATGTTCCGGTGCCGCGATATACCAGCTATCCGCCGGCCAATTTCTTCGACAACAAATTTGGGAACAAAGAATATATTCAGGCAATTGAAGCATCGAACCACGAACAGCCCGTAAACATTTCTATTTACATACACATTCCTTTTTGCCCTAAAATTTGCCATTACTGCGGATGCAACACCCATCATACGCGCGATAAACAAAAAATGCGGGTTTATGTCGATGCAGTAAAAAAAGAGCTGCAAATGGTGAGGCAATACCTCGACCCACTCCGAAAAGTATCTCAAATTCATTGGGGAGGCGGCACACCCAACTCGTTACCCGCCGAAATGGTGGAGGAAATTATGGCAGTTATTCACAGCAACTTTGCGTTTATTGCCAATCCCGAAATTGCTATCGAATGTCATCCGGCCATGTTAGATGCAGTTTATATCGAAGCGTTGGCAAAAAGCGGGTTTAACCGCATCAGCCTCGGAATTCAGGATTTTAGCCCCGAAGTGCTTAAAAACGTCAATCGCGATGCCCCTAACATACCTGTCGAAGAGTTGGTAGCAACAATACGAAGCCACCATAAAATTGGTGTGAACCTCGATTTTATTTACGGTTTGCCTTTTCAGGATGTAAAATCGTTTACCGAAACCATCGAGCGTGCAGTAAAAATAGCCCCCGATCGCTTGGTCACTTTTTCGTATGCACACATTCCGTGGATTAAAAAAGCTCAACAAATTTTGGAAAAAAAAGGGCTGCCCGAAGCGAGTGAAAAACTGTTAATGTTTAAAGCCGCCAACAATGTGCTTATGCAAGCCGGCTACAAAGCCATTGGCCTCGACCACTATGCACACCCAAACGACGATTTATTTATTGCTTTGAAAAACCGAACACTACACCGTAATTTCCAAGGATATTGCACCCGCGAAACTACCGGGCAGGTTTATGCTTTTGGTTCGACCGGAATCAGCCAGATGGAAAGTGCCTACGCACAAAACGGCAAGGACATCAACCGTTATGTTGACGAAATCAATCGTGGTAATTTTTACATCGAGAAAGGATATTTGCTGAACAATACTGAAAAAATTATTCGACATGTAATTAACGAAATCATGTGCAACCACTATTTCTCGTGGAACGAAGTTGCCAAAAAATTTGCCGTATCGACTGACAAAATTAAAGAAACAGTTGTTTTTGAAGTTCAGGCATTCGAAGGTTTTGTTAACGACGAACTAGTTATTTTTGATGCTGAAAGTGTGGAAGTTTCCGAAAAAGGGAAATTCTTTGTACGAAACATTGCAGCAGCATTCGATCCGAACCTAAAAAATGCCCTTCAGAAATTCTCAAAAGCATTATAAATGATGGACATAGAAAAAACCCAAATAGTAATTATCGGCGCAGGCCTCACCGGATTAACATTGGCATACTACCTTAAAAAACAAGGAAAGGACGTGTTGATTATTGAAAAAACTGACAAAACCGGAGGTGTGATCCAAACCGAAAACCACAATGATTTTATTTACGAAACGGGGCCCAACACGGGTGTTGTTGGTAATCCCGAAGTAGCTGAATTGTTTGAGGAACTCGAAGGGTTATGCACTTTCGAAGCAGCCAATACCGACGCAAAACGCAGACTTATTTGGAAAAAAGACAAATGGCACGCTATTCCGTCGGGAATGGTTTCGGCAATTAAAACCCCACTTTTCACTTTAAATGATAAATTTAGGGTTTTGGGTGAGCCCTTTCGCAAAAAAGGCACAAATGCCAACGAAACTTTGTCCGAATTTGTAAAGCGCCGCTTAGGTACCAGTTTTTTGAATTACGCAGTTGACCCTTTTATTTCGGGTGTTT
>DAOSWJ010000341.1:0-3575 GCA_035380005.1 Prolixibacteraceae bacterium
GCAGTAATAATTAAAACGTCGACACCATATTTACTTAAAACCGAAAACAATTCATTAGCGTTAGAGGTGTTGTACAAACGTTGAAAATCGTCGGTTGAGCCTTTTACTATTTTGGCCAGATGAAAATTCTCTTTCACCTTTTTACGTACCTCAATCAACTCCAACGGATTACATTCCCTAATGTTTGGATCATAAATGCTCAAAGCATTTTTATCGTGTGCCTGGTTCAGGAACAACAACAAACTGTTTCGTCCTTCATCTTTTATGGCATTGGTCGATCCAAAAACAACGATATCATTGTCGTTAATTTCAGGAAAGATGAGCGAAGGCGCTTTATCGGCCTTGAAAAATTCATACGATGCGTTGTTATGCTCATCTAAAAAGGCAAGCGCCAACCTCGAATTTCCTTCGTATCGGGTAATGTAATCACAATTTATTGCATTATTTTTTAAAAAATCAATTGAAAGTTCACCTACCTGATCATTTCCCATTCGCGAGACAAATGTAACCGGAATGCCTAATCGTCCGAGGCTAACAGAAGTATTTAGTACACTACCTCCAACCACAGCACCTGTTGGCTGGGCTTTACGAAACACAATATCGTAAGTCGTTTCACCAACTGCAACTACCCTACTCATTTCGATTGTATTTTTCGTTCAATATTTTAACATAGGCTGTATTAAGCTTCGCCAGTTGAGCTTGGGTACATCTCCATTCCCAATTACCCGAAGCAATACCTGGTGTGTTCATTCGCCCCTCGGCGCCCATACCAAGCAAATCCTGAATCGGAACAATTACCATTTCGGCAACCGAACTCCATGCTAACTCAATTAATGATCGAACAACATCCCTATTATCAATAAACAAATAGTCAATTACCTTTTCTTTTTCTTCGTCATCGAGTTCTTCAAACCAGGCTAAAGTGGTATTGTTATCGTGTGTTGCAGTATAAACCACCTGATTCTGATCGTAATTATGGGGCAAGTGCTCGTTGCTTGCATCCGATGAGAAAGCAAATTGTAACACTTTCATACCAGGTAAATCAAACTTCTTGCGTAAAGCATCAACTTCAGGGGTAATGATGCCCAAATCTTCAGCTACAATTGGTAAATAATCCATTCGTGATTTTAAAATACTCAAAATAGCATCGCCTTTTGCAGCAACCCAACTGCCATTTTTTGCTGTTTCGGAATTGGCCGGAATAGCCCAAAACGATTCCAAGCCCCTAAAGTGATCGATACGTACTAAATTGAAAAGATGAAAGTTGAAATACAAACGAGCCAACCACCATTGATATTCAGTTTCGGCGAGTTTATCCCAATTAAAAAGCGGATTTCCCCATAATTGGCCATCTTCGCTAAAATAATCAGGCGGCACCCCCCCAACCATAGTCGGGTTGCCTTTATTATCGAGCATAAACATTTGCTGATTAGCCCATACATCGGAACTGTTATGAGCAACATACAAGGGCATATCGCCAAAAATAGTCACACCTTTCCGGTTCGCATACTCTTTTAATCTGAACCATTGGCGAAAAAACATAAATTGTACAAACTTTTCGAAATCAATATCTTCGTGAAGTTTTAAGCTAAGTATTTCAAGTTCAACAGGTGACCTTTTCGAAACCTCATCAGGCCATTCGTTCCAGGGTAAATAATCAAACTTCTCTTGGCACGACCTAAACAAGGCATAATCATTTAACCACCAGTCATGTTCATTGCAAAAACCCAAAAACTCATTTTGAAGTTGACCATTTACACCACTTCTAAACCGATTAAAAGCAATTTTTAAAATTTGGGTTTTCCATTGTGCAACCTTTTCATATTCAACATTTTCGGGATAAAACAGAGGAACATCTTTTAAGTCGTCGTCACATAACAAATCCCACAGCAACAACTCATCGGGCGAAATAAACAAAAAATCGCCGGCATAAGCCGAATATGCCTGATAAGGTGAATTGCCCGGACCAATTGGTCCAAGAGGTAATATTTGCCAGATTTTACAACCTGTTTCAACTAAACTATCAACAAATTTGTATGCCTCAGCACCAAAATCGCCAACTCCGTACTTCGATGGTAACGATGTGATATGCAATAAAATGCCACTTTTCCGCTTCATTTATTTTAGTTAAATACAATAATTCAATTTATAATATCGAACAATATTACATTAAAAAGTTCCACAAAGAAATGATGTTGGCATATTTTTTGAAAAAATCCCAATGTTAATTTTTGGTTTATCATTCATCGAATTTTTAAAAATTAACGTTCAAGTAACAAGAAGTAATGTTGTACAACATATATTTGCACTGTGATTTAAACAAACAATCGATTTGTTCGATTGTAAAAATATAAGTTTTCATAGTTAGGTTAGGTTTAGTTAGATTAGTTAGGTTAAAGGGATAGGTATTTTATCTATCCTTTTTTTATTCCCAAAATTCTGAACATTTCATTTAGTTAATCCTTTTTTCTCTTATTCATTAGTTATACTTTTACCAAAAAATTGGCTATGACAGTAAAATCATGGATTAAAGCAGCTATTAAGCCCGAAGAAAATGAAAAATATCTTTCGAACGGCAACGACTTCATCAACGAAGAAGAGCTACTTAAGGCATTGAAAAACAACACCAGCACCACCAAGGATGAGATAAGGCGAATTATAGCAAAATCGAAAAATATTGAAGCCCTAAGTATAGACGAAACAGCCAAATTGATCCATGTTACTGATCCCGGATTATGGGATGAAATCAATCAAGCGGCGCTTGAAATTAAACGAAAGGTTTACGACAACCGGATTGTATTTTTCGCACCACTGTACTGTTCAAACCTATGCGTTAACAACTGCGCCTATTGTGGTTTCCGAAGCGAAAACAACGACGAAGTAAGGCGCATATTAAGCATCGACGAGGTGGTTAAGGAAACCGAATCGGTACTCGATACTGGACATAAACGCCTCATAATGGTTTATGGAGAACACCCCAAAAGCGACATCAACTACATGGTTGACACCATTAAAGCTGTTTATTCGGTTGAACGCAAAGCACCGGTAAGTGGGCGTGTTACTTCAATTCGCAGGGTAAACATCAACGCAGCACCCATGTGCATTGCCGATTTGAAAAAGATGAAAGAAGCCGGAATTGGCACCTATCAGGTTTTTCAGGAAACCTACCACAAAGCAACTTATGCCGAAGTGCACCCGCCCCGCACCATCAAAGGCAACTACCAATGGCGGCTATACGCCCTGCACCGTGCACAGGAAGCCGGTATTGACGATGTTGCCATTGGCGCACTATTTGGACTGTACGACTGGCGTTTCGAAGTATTGGGACTGGTTGCACACGCTGCCGAACTGGAGAAACAGTTTGGCGTTGGCCCGCATACCGTTTCGGTGCCCCGCTTAACTCCGGCAGCAGGTTCGCTATTAAGCACCAAATCGAAATACTTGGTTAATGATGAAGATTTCAAAAAAGTAGTGGCTGTTTTGCGCCTGGCCCTTCCCTACCCTGGATTGATTATCACGGCACGCGAAAAACCAGAGCTGAAAAGGGAAATTATCAAACTGGGCTGCACCCAAAC
>DAOSWJ010000342.1:0-3557 GCA_035380005.1 Prolixibacteraceae bacterium
AATCACCACTTCTTCATCCTTAAAATCGAGAATGGCCGCATCGTCGCCAACACCTAATAAGGTAGAGCTGTTTTTTAACTTAATTTTATTTGTTAAGTGATCAATCAGTCCAAATTCGCCTAAGTCGGAAATTGGTGTTACTTTGCGTTCGTTTTCAGTCATTTTAAAATCGGATAAAGTGGTACGGTATTGAATATATCGGGGCAAAAATAGGACTAGTTTACTATCTTTGCAACATTTTTTAAACAGTATGGCCAATTCGTTGTTAGAATACAACCAGATTTCTTATACAATTAGTTTATGACAGAGCAAGATCAAATACTCGAAAAGGTAACCAGCGAAGATTATAAATTCGGCTTTGTTACCGAAATTGAGACCGAGATAATTGAAAAAGGACTTAATGAGGATGTTGTACGCCTTATTTCGGCCAAAAAAGAAGAGCCCGAATGGATGCTCGAATTCAGGTTGAAAGCATTCCGCAAATGGCAGGAGATGACTTTGCCCGATTGGGCTTACCTCAAAATTCCGCCCATCGATTATCAATCAATCAGCTATTACGCAGCTCCAAAGCAAAAGAAGAAGCTCGACAGCCTCGATGAAGTAGATCCCGAGTTGCTCGACACTTTCAATAAACTGGGCATCCCGCTCGAAGAACAAAAATTGCTCAGCGGTGTAGCCGTCGATGCGGTGATGGACAGCATTTCGGTAAAAACTACTTTCAAAGAAACTTTGGCCGAACGGGGCATTATTTTTTGCTCGTTCAGCGAAGCAGTAAAAGAATACCCCGATTTGGTTCGCAAATACATTGGCAACGCGGTACCTCCGGGCGATAATTTCTTTGCAGCATTGAACTCAGCAGTTTTCAGCGACGGTTCGTTTTGCTACATTCCAAAAGGCGTACGTTGCCCCATGGAGCTTTCAACTTATTTCAGGATAAACGCCGCCAACACCGGCCAATTCGAACGTACTTTGATTGTTGCCGAAGAAGACAGCTACGTTTCGTACCTCGAAGGTTGTACGGCACCTCAACGCGACGAAAACCAACTGCATGCAGCCATTGTTGAAATAATTGCCATGGAACGTGCCGAAGTGAAATACTCAACAGTACAAAACTGGTATCCGGGCGACAAAAACGGGAAAGGCGGCATTTACAACTTTGTAACCAAAAGAGGCATTTGCCGTGGCGACTTTTCCAAAATATCGTGGACACAAGTGGAAACCGGTTCGGCCATCACCTGGAAATACCCCAGCTGTATTTTGCTGGGCAACAACTCAAAGGCCGAGTTCTATTCAGTTGCACTTACCAACAACCACCAACAAGCCGATACCGGAACCAAAATGATACACATTGGCAAAAACACCAAAAGTACCATTGTGTCGAAAGGTATTTCGGCCGGCAAAAGCAACAACTCGTACCGTGGTTTGGTAAAAGTGGCCAAAAGTGCCGATAATGCACGCAACTTTTCGCAGTGCGACTCGCTGCTTATGGGCGATAAATGCGGTGCACACACTTTTCCTTACATCGAATGTGCCAATAAAACGGCCATATTGGAACACGAAGCTACTACTTCGAAAATTAGCGAAGACCAAATTTTTTATTGCAACCAACGCGGTATCGACACCGAAGATGCCATAGGCATGATTGTAAACGGTTACGCAAAGGAAGTACTCAACAAACTGCCCATGGAATTTGCTGTAGAGGCGCAAAAATTGTTGCAGATTAGCTTAGAAGGCAGTGTTGGATAATTAATTTAAAAAAGACTTTTAGAATTAAGATTTTTAAACATAAGACTTTAGATTACAAGATAAAACAATATACAATCAAATGCATTAGCCGTTAAAATTTTTACACCAATGACTAATGACTTAATGACGAATTAGATATGCTTACAATAAAAAATTTACACGCCACTGTTGATGGCAAAGAGATACTAAAAGGGATCAACCTTGAAGTAAAGCCTGGCGAAATTCACGCCATTATGGGACCTAACGGATCGGGTAAAAGCACTTTGGCCAACGTGCTTGCCGGACACGAAAAATTTGAAGTTACCGAAGGCGAAGTAAGCTTTTTGGGCGAAAACCTGCTCGAACAAGCTGCCGAAGAACGAGCCCGCAACGGCCTTTTCCTTAGCTTTCAATACCCCATCGAAATTCCCGGTGTAAGCATGGTCAATTTTATGAAAACAGCTGTAAACGAACACCGTAAACACAAAGGACTCGAGCCAATTAAGGCTTCGCAATTTCTAAAACTGATGGAAGAAAAAAAGAAAGTTGTTGAAATAAGCTCACAACTTACCAACCGTTCGGTAAACGAGGGTTTCTCAGGTGGCGAAAAGAAAAGGAACGAAATTTTCCAAATGGCCATGCTTGAACCAAAGTTGGCAATATTAGACGAAACCGATTCGGGTCTCGATATCGATGCACTTCGCATTGTTGCCAATGGGGTTAACAAGCTAAAATCACCCGAAAATGCCACCATTGTTGTAACCCACTACCAACGCTTGCTCGAATACATTGTGCCCGACTTTGTGCATGTGCTTTACAATGGCCGCATTGTAAAATCGGCCGGAAAAGAGCTGGCCTACGAGCTCGAAGAAAAAGGTTACGATTGGATTAAAGAAATTTAAAAATGGCAGAATTACTACAATATACAGCTACCGACGAGCTGATTTCGCTGATTGAACAAAACAGAGAAATCTATTACGAAGGATGCCCTGAATTCATAAACAAAGCCCGCGAAACTGCTTTTGAAAAATTCAAAAAAGCCGGTATTCCTTCGCGTAAAAACGAAGACTACAAATACACCGACTTACGACCCGTTTTTCAGAACGATTTTGAAGTAGTTCCGCGTTATATTGAGCAAAATGTCGATTTGCATGAAGTGTTCACCTGCGATGTACCTCAACTCAACACGCACATTATACTGCTAATTAACGGGTGGTATTACGGACGTAACCGCAAAATGGGCGACTTCCCCGAAGGGGTTATCTGCAGCAGTCTACAACATGCTGCCAATCAGCATTCCCAGTTAGTTGAGAAGTATTTTAACAAATTGGCTGCCGAGAGTAACGACCCGATGGCCAATCTCAATACCAGTATGGCAAAGGACGGGCTCTTTTTCTATGTGCCCGACAATGTAACCATTGAAGCCCCGGTGCAAATCATCAACCTGATGTA
Source organism: Prolixibacteraceae bacterium (assembly GCA_035380005.1). GTDB lineage: Bacteria > Bacteroidota > Bacteroidia > Bacteroidales > Prolixibacteraceae > Roseimarinus. Next base: position 3,178 of record DAOSWJ010000342.1, read on the forward strand.
TGGCAAAAAAAACACCTTTGCAGTGCAGCGCAACCTTTTTGTAATGGGTAAAAATAGCGAGGCACGCATTGTTTTTTGCGACCACACGCTCAACAACAACTATTACATTTTGAACAACTTAAGCGAGAGCTACCTTGCAGCCGATTCACGTTTTGGGTTTTACTCGGTACAAAACCAACACAACGGCGCGGTTAACATTACCAACTTTTTTTCCGACATAAAAGAAAACGCACGACTCGATACCGATGTAATAACACTTAACGGTGGTATTATTCGCAACAACCTGAAAGTAAGACTTACCGGCGAATACGCCCATGCCAATATGAACGGCCTTTGCTTTAGCGACGAAAAACAACATGTCGATAATTTCACATCGGTTG
>DAOSWJ010000343.1:0-3552 GCA_035380005.1 Prolixibacteraceae bacterium
TGACAACGAAAAGGTGAAAATCGAAATGTCGTTCCTTGAATCGCTCGACAAAGTGAACTCCATTACCCTGCCCACCGATACCCTTTTGCCCTTAGCTCCCGAGCATAATATTACAGGGAGCTTCAAAAGTTCGTTTGCTCCACTCAAAGGGGTTAACCTCGATGTGGAATATGCAACAAGTATATTAAATAAAGGGCTGAACGTAAAAAAATATTCGCTGGGCGAAATGTTGAGCGCCGATTTGCCCTATCTTAACAGGTTTAGTGCATGGAAGCTGGGTATTAATTTTTCGCCCGGCAAATTCAACTCTGGGGTCAGTATCGAACACATCGACCCGGGTTTTGTTACCCATGGAGCTTATTACTCGCGAAACGATTTCCAAAACATTACCCTTAACCTGGGAACCAACCTGTTCAAAAATAAGCTGTCGTTTAACCTGAACACCGGTATCGAAAACGACAATCTCAAGCAGCAAAAACAACGCGGGAGTTCCCGTTTTGTGGGTTCTTCCACCTTGAGTTTTAACCCTAACCAAAAGCTGAACATGTCGGCATCCTACTCCAATTTCCAGTCGTTTACAAACATGAAAAGCCAATTCGACTATATCAATACCGACGACCCTTTTATCCACATCGATACACTTCGGTATTCGCAAGTGAACCAAAATGCCAATCTAAACATCAATTACCTGATTGGTGTGCCTCAGTCGCTTAACCATAATCTCGGAATAACCTTTGCTTTAAACGGAACCAGTGGTCAGCAAGGCGAACAGCAACAGCCCAACAATAACATGTTCAACGCCTTGGCGCGATGGGCCGCTGCCAACCCCGCAAAAGGATATACGTTTAATTTTACTTTGAATGCAACGCTTAACAGCATGGAAACCGACAGGCTGTTCACCTGGGGGCCCCAGGTGATGGCCTCGAAAATGCTGTACGAAAATAAAATGATCATTTCGGCATCGGCAGGGCTCAACCAAACCAGCTCAAACAGCAATTTCCTGAACCAGAACATCAACCTGCGCTCGTCGTGCAGGTATAAGCTGAACGATATGCATAATTTCACCGCCGATATTGCCTGGTTGCATAAGCAAAGGGCAAATAACGAGGCTATAGCTAATTTTAGCTTAAGCCTGAACTATACGCTAACATTGAAAAAATATAAATTTTTCAAACCAATACGACCAACAATAACCAGTAACGAAATAACCACCAATTAAACCACAATGATAACCATGTTCGATTCAAATATTAAATCAAAAATGCGCAACACTCGGTTTTACCTTACCCGTTGTTTATCGAAGCTGCATATTAGCTTTATGTTGCTTTGTATGTTTTTGTGCAGCATTGGTGCAAGCGCTCAAATATTTCCCGTAACGCTCAATGTAAGCGGTAACTATAATTTCTCGGGCAGCATGGCCGATTTGGCCAATGGCTCGGTGGGCAATTTTACCGCCCACCTTACCATGAACGACCTGGTGGTAAGCAACCGCGATGTTTATCTCAAAATAAACATCAGGGGGGGAGGAATCGATGCCACATCGAACCCCAATTGGATGCTCAACACGCCTGTGAACATCAGCGGGGGCGAAACCGTGGCGCTCAGCAGCCTCGACCTAAAAGAGTATTTTAGCTACGATAACCTGGTGGGCATTTCGCCAAACAGGTACAATGCCATGTTGCCCGAAGGAACTTATACCATTACTTTCGAAGTGTTCGATTACAATAATCCCAATGTGCCCATATCGAATCGGGTTTTCTTCAACTTTACCATTTCGCACGGCTTGCCCCCCGAAATTGTGTTTCCTACGGCTGCTGCAGGTGAGCTTAGTTCTAATTTTATTTTTATGCGTTGGACTCCCGCTATGGCTTATGGGTATAATATTACTTACCAGATTGAATACCTGGTTGATGAAGAAAAAAATACCGACCCGCTGGCTTTCTTTCATAACTATATGTACAACACCGAGCTTATTGAAAACATAAACAGCACTTCGTATAATCTAGATTTGGGCTCATTGCCCATAACCGGAAACTCCGGACGTGTAATTTTTAGGGTAAGAGCTCTTGCTACTACATTTACCGACGGGCAAAGCGTGAGCGTTATTCAAAACGACGGTTACAGCCAAATTGCATGGTTCGATTTTAACGATGGCTCAATAGCCGGATTTTGTGCCGAAATTACTTCGGTGAGCATCGACCCAAAGAAATCGGGCACCAATTTCTCAACCGTGGTATGGCAGGTCGAAAGCGAAGTAGAATGCCAACAGTACACCCTCTCGTACCGCCCGGCCAACCAGCCCGATATTACTCCGTACACCTTCGAGAGCACCGAGTTAAAAAGCCAAAAAGTGGAAGGCCTTGAACCGGGACAAAGCTACCTGTTTACCGTTACGGCCAATTGCCCGGCTCAATTATCATCGGCATCGGTAACCTACGAGCAGCCCGAACCACAACAGCAGGTTACCAATTGTGGCGAAATAACAGCCTTTGACCCACTAAACATCGAAAACCTACTGACCAATGAATTAAAAGCAGGCGATGTAATATACATCAACAACCTGCCGGTGGTCATTGAAGCACTAACAAACGGTCCAGAAGCCAAAGATCAAGCTTATTTTACTGCTGTAGAAAAACTATATCCTAAAATTGGTGAAAAGCCCGCTGAATACTATGAAAACAAAAAAACCCACACCGGTTACGGGCGCATCACGTTTTTAATGCCCCTGTTCCAGGACAAAACACCCGGCGTGGGCGTGGTTTTTAAAGATGTGTACATCGACAAAAACATGCAAATGCTGTCGGGCTATGCCGAAACCATTTACAAACCAGAGAACTGGACCACGCAAATGGCAAACATGAATGCCTTTTTCAGGGGAGGTGTTTTGTTTGAAAAAATCATGGATGAAGGTTTTGTAGCCCATGAGGTATATGGCATAATTGGCGATACGGCCAACATCATTCCTGTATTTAATGGAGATGGCACCGTTGTTGAAATTACCCTGACATACACCGATCCTACACCGGGCGGCAATAGCAATGAAACCATTACGGTTGTTGTTAATGATATTGTTCAAGTTCCTGAAAGTGAAGAAAACCAAACTGAAACAATAGATTATTACATCATAAAAGACCGCGACAACGTGTATTACGGCATTAACCTTGCCGATGGTTCCAAAATCCCCTTGGGCCGCTACAACCCCGATATCAACGAGATATTGGCCGATATTAACCCCAACAAGGTTGACTATGATTATAAAATACTATTTAGCGAGGCCGAAGGTGCCGAATACGACTTCGATCCTGCTGCCGATATTTATCAAAACAACAACATTTACAGCAACCATTACAATAAGCTCGAAGACTCAGACGACTATAAACTACGCTGGAAATTCATGCAGGTAGACGGCGGCACCGATGAGGTAAGTGTAACCATACCCGACCATTTTAGTGACAAAGAACTAAAATTCATCATCACCCAAAACAATACCGAGCTGGCTTATGAAGCAGGTGCCACCAGCAGCATCAACCTCACCCTTATGCCGCCGCCCAC
>DAOSWJ010000344.1:0-3511 GCA_035380005.1 Prolixibacteraceae bacterium
ACCAAGGCTCATCGTTTTCATCAAAAATAAGGTTCGGATCAATGGCATTCCACATATCACGGCCGGGCACCGAGTTGATAATTGGCCCATGATCGGTCCATTTGTAATCGGCATCGGCCGGATCGAGGCTTTTATTGCTTGCCACACCTATGCACGATAAATTACTTGCAAACGACGAAACAGAATAATACAGATAGTAAGTACCGTTGTGAAAAGCGATATCGGGGGCCCACATGTTGCCATCGAACTTGGGCACTTCTTTTTTTGCCCATTCGGGAACAGGATTGAACACCTGCGTCAAGAACCTCCAATTCACGTAATCGTCGGACACCCACGCAGCAATGCCCACACCGGTGCTGAACATGTAGTACTTGTTATTGGCCTCGATGGCCACCGGATCGTGTACAATGATCTGTTTGCTTTGCGCCCAAACTGTTGACACAAAAATTAACAGCACGACTACAATTAGTATATTCTTCATTTTATGTTTTTTATAATTAGTGTCCGGTAAAACTTATAGCTATTGGGCTAAAGCCCCTTTTATTATGTACACTACTAACCCCAGCCTTAAGGCTGGGGTTACTGAATTACATCGTTGTACTGGGGCTTTAGCCCATACATTTTAGTCAAATTCAATTTTCTAAAATTTTTACCATATAATAATATTTTTATATCAAATTAAAAATTTAATCCAAAATGCAAATCAACATCAATTTGATCGATGTTTGCTTTTATTGTTAAATTCTACCTTCCGGCCAGTACGATGTCGTTCTTTTATTGAACAGGTTACCGTGGCCGGGTTTGTTTTTATCATTTCAATCCCGTCAGCTTTAGCTGACGGCAATTCATAATCTAACATTAAACTTTCACTATCATCTACACATTATGCTCATATATTTTTGTGTAGACTACTAATGGCAGAATTTCAATCAGTGTGTCATTAGCTAGCGCTGTACTTCGTTTCCTACGCAAGGAGGAATCTCAAGCTTCATTTGTAGGGACCCTTCGACATCCCGATAGCTATCGGGACAGGGTGACACGCTTTGATCTTTCACTGTAATCGTCGCATTATGCCCTTTTTTTTGTGTGGACAACCAATGAACTATTGACTTATTGACTTTATTTTATTTTAGCTTTTAACTGTGTAAACGAGTGCGCCGGAAAATTGTAGGTAAGCACGCTGCCTTTGGCCTTAAGCGATTCTTTTTGAACGGCTTTCACCTCAACTTTATCAAAATCGTTCTTTGCCTTAACTGTTGGACCATTTACTTCCAACACCTCAATTGCACCATCGAAATTTCCGCTTTGCGAAATAATATCGGTAGTAATGGCTTTGTCTTTATGACGGTTCACTACGTTAATGATGATCTCGCCATTGTTTACCGAGGCCGATACATCGAGGAAAGGAACAGCATCCTGTTTCGTAGTTGACTCACCCAAGCCAACAAAGAATTCATCGGTGGCATAGGTTTCACAATCGACAAACAGATCGAGCGAAGTGCCGTGTGCATTTTTGGCAAACAATTGAAGCGGGTAATAAATTGTTTGCAGGAACAAACCTCCTCGTTGGTAAAAATTGGCGCGATAACATTAACCAACTGAGCCATATTGGCCATTTTAACAATGTCGGCATTGCGGATAAAAGCATTAAGGAATCCGGCAATAACCAAAGCATCTTCGAGGTTGTAATGTTCCTCGAGGGCACGTGTGCCGGCCATAGTTTCGGCATCGCGGGCACGGTACCACGAGTTGTACTCGTCCCAGGCAATGTAAATCGGGTCGCGGTCGCCACGGTCGGCATTCTCCATTTCGCGTTCAATCAAGCCTTTCACAACACGGGTGCGTTCTTCGAGCACCATTGGTGTCGATAGGTAATTGTAGTAATTGTCGCTAGGGTTGCCCACATACATGTGCAAAGCAAGGTAATCGACCACATCGCGGAGCTCGTGCAGTATTTTGGCGTTCCACTCGTTGGGATCGGCATTGGGTCGGTAGTTCGACGAGCCGGCAGCAATCAATTTAATTTGTGGTGAAGTAAGCTTCATGAGCTTTGCAGCTTCGCGTGCTTTTTTGGCATAATCGTCGGCATTGAGGTGCCCCATTTGCCAAAAGCCGTCCATTTCGTTACCAAGGCTCCAATAAGTAATGTTCCAGGGTTCGGGGTAGCCATGCTGTTTGCGCAGTTCGGCATAATAAGGGCCTTCTTTTACGTTGCAATATTCAACCCATTGCTGAGCCTCGAGAATGGTGCCCGTACCCATGTTTACCGAAAAATAAGGCTCGGTGTTCATTTCGCGTGCATACTCCATAAACTCGTTGGTTCCAAAGCGGTTGGTTTCGAGCCTTGCCCATGCCAGCTCCATACGCGGCGGACGTTCATCTTTAGGTCCAATGCCATCTTTCCAATTGTAGTTCGACACAAAATTTCCGCCAGGATAACGGGTAATCGTAACGTTCAGGTCTTTTACAGCTTCGAGCACATCTTTCCTAAAACCCCTTTCGTCGGACAGTGGCGAGTTTTCTTCGTAAATACCCCCATACACACAACGTCCAAGATGTTCAACAAAGTTGCCATATAATTTTTCATCAATTTCACCTATTTTGCGGTCAAGATCGATTTTGATTCTGGCATTTTGAGCCATAGCTCCTGCTGAAAACAAAACAGCCAGCAGAAAAATACTAATGGTTGACTTAATCATCATATTTTCTATTTTAAATTTTTTTATCATTTTGATTTTTTGCCCCAATATGTTGCGTTCAGATTTTTTTCGGTTCCGGCATAAACAAAAGTTACCCGGCGTGGGCTAGCTTCCCAATCCACTTCGCGTTCGACACAAACAATTACATTGCCCAACATTAGCTGCTTTTTTGCTGCATTGTAGGTCCATGTGCCCGTAAGTGCCCCCGACATGGTTCCATCGGCATTAAGGGTTAATGACGAGGCGGTGTTTTGTTCGGCATAAGTATATCGAAGGTTGATGTGCTCCCAGGTTCCCACAAGCGAATCTTTGCTTATGGCGCCATAGTCGGGCACTGCGGCATAACGCTGTGGAAGTGCAATTGGCCACAAGTTATCGGGTTCGTTAACCGAAGCCGGGCACCATACAATGCGGCGCACATGCCCCATCATAATGGCATTTGAATATGCATTACCACCAACGTTTTTGGGCAACCTGGCTTGCGACATGTAAAACCATTCGTTGCTATTTTCATTTTGAAAAATACAACAGTGTGCAATTCCCACCCATCCGTTGCTCAAGTTGAACTTATAAGGATGGGTAACAATTGGGTAGCAGTCGCCGCGGCCGTTTGTAAAGTTGCGCCCGGTAATATCGAGGTATGGACCTTCGATGGTTGTGCTCCGCACTACTCGTGTATTGTAAGGCACATCGAGGCCATCGTAGGCCATGAACAAATAGTAAAACCCGTCTTTGTAAATCACTTCAGGAGCTTCGCTTCCCTGCCAACGCGACGATGCAGTGCGCGTTCCTACCCTTATGCCGTAACGTGC
>DAOSWJ010000345.1:0-3498 GCA_035380005.1 Prolixibacteraceae bacterium
CATTTAAAGTTCTAATACAAACAATATAGATATCGCCGCACATCAGTGATGAGTACCTTTTGGGGTATTTATTATTCGATATGCGGTTTTTTTTTAAAACTAAATACTAAATTTTAAATAATGGTTTGGACATATATATTAATAATAGGGGCTTTTTTGCTCGGATTCCCAATTTCTTATTTTTTATGGGACCGATCGTTGAAAAACAAAAAAAGCCGAATAGTTAAAGAGGCTGAAACTGAGGCCGAGGTAATTAAGAAAGACAAAATGCTGCAAGCTAAGGAGAAATTCTTGCAGTTAAAGTCGGAGCACGAGAAGTTTATTAACGATAAAAACAGTAAGCTGGCTGTTGTTGAAACGCGAATTAAACAAAAAGAAACTGCGTTTATGCAGCGTAAAGACGAATACGACAGGAAAATTAAAAACTTCGAAATTGAAAAGAAGGAGCTTGACGTGATTCGTGAAAACCTTACAGGGCAATTGCAGATGGTTGAGGAAAAAAGCGAAGAGCTCGAAAAAATGCACCGCCAGCAGGTAGAACAATTAGAAACTATTTCGGGGCTGTCGGCCGAAGAGGCTAAATCTCAGTTGGTCGAATCGTTAAAAAACGAGGCAAAATCGGAGGCCATGTCGTACATTCAGGAAATTATGGACGAAGCCAAGTTAAATGCCAATAAAGAAGCCAAAAAAATAATTGTCAAATCGATTCAGCGTGTTGCTTCCGAAACCGCTATAGAAAATGCTGTTACTATTTTTAACATCGAAAACGATGAAATTAAAGGCCGTATTATAGGTCGCGAAGGTCGTAACATTCGTGCACTCGAAGCGGCAACTGGTGTTGAAATAATTGTTGACGATACCCCCGAAGCCATTGTGCTTTCGGCTTTCGACCCTGTACGCCGCGAAATTGCACGCCTTGCTTTGCACCAATTGGTTACCGATGGGCGTATTCACCCTGCACGTATCGAAGAGGTGGTGAATAAAGTAAGCAAACAAATTGAAGAAGAAATTATTGAAACCGGAAAACGTACTTGTATCGACTTGGGTATTCATGGAATGCATCCTGAGTTGGTGAGGTTAGTTGGTAAAATGAAATATCGTTCGTCGTACGGACAAAACCTGTTGCAGCACTCGCGCGAAACAGCAAATCTTTGTGCTATTATGGCATCGGAGTTGGGCTTAAATGCTAAAAAAGCAAAACGTGCCGGATTGTTGCACGATATTGGTAAGGTGCCCGACGATGAGCCGGAATTACCACACGCAGTGTTAGGTATGAAATTGGCCGAGAAGTACAAAGAGAAACCCGACATTTGTAATGCAATTGGTTCTCACCACGAGGAAGTTGAAATGCAAACCCTTTTGGCTCCAATTGTACAGGTTTGCGATGCCATTTCAGGTGCTCGTCCAGGTGCTCGTCGCGAAGCTGTTGAGTCGTACATTAAGCGTTTGAACGAACTCGAAAAATTGGCGCTTTCGTATAACGGTGTTACAAAAACTTATGCGATTCAGGCGGGTCGTGAATTGCGCGTAATTGTTGGAAGCGATAAGATATCAGATGCCGAATCGGAACAGCTTTCGTACGATATTGCCAAGAAAATTCAGGATGAGATGACATATCCGGGACAAGTTAAAATTACTGTTATTCGCGAAACACGTGCTGTAAGTTACGCTAAATAAGTAGTTTGCATATGCTATATAATAAAGGCTGTTCTGGAAAGAGCAGCCTTTTGCTTTATAACTAATTTGAAATAAAAAAAGGGAGACATTCTATTGTCATCCCTTTTTCAACAAAGTTATATAATGTATTTACTAGCGGCGCATCATCATTTGCATGATACCACCACCATTTTTAACATTCGTAAAGCCCATTTGATGCAACATGCGTTGTCCGTATGCCGAGCGTGCCCCTGTTGCACAATAAAGTGTTATTTCGCGTTCGGGAGCTCCAAGCTCACTCAATCTGTGTTGCAATTCATCGAGCGGTATATTAATTGCATTGGGAAATGCTCCTGTTCTGAATTCTTCAGTAGTACGAACATCAACAACTATTGGATCATTTGACGGCTTCCTCTCTGTGTTTTGTTTTTTCGAACGTACATAAGCCATCATTTGAGTAATACCACCACCATTTTTTACATTCATAAACCCAACCTGCATAAGCATTTGTTGTGCATAAGCCGAACGTGCTCCGGTTGCACAGTACACAATTATTTCGCGCGAAGGGTTTTTGCCCAGTTCTTCAAATCGGTACATCAGTTCGTCGAGCGAAATGTTTATTGCTCCGGGAACAGCTCCTGAACGAAACTCTTCAGGGGTGCGGACATCAACAATTATTGTTGAATTTTTATCGGTTTGCTTATTGTTGGATGTTTTTTCTTTATTTTCTTCAATTGTTTCTTCAACTGTTTTTTCTTCAATAGGCAACAGGTTTATTTTGATATTTTTGAATCCTACAGTTCGAGCATGTCGTTGCAGTGATATATGACCGCCCGAAATGTTCACCACTTGAGTGAAACCTGCGCCAAACAAAGTGCGCAATGCTTGGTGGCCTTTCTTTCCTGTTTCGTCGTACACCACCAGCAAACGGTTTTGAGGTATAGCGCTCAATTGTTCTGAAAGGATTTCTAATGGAAGGTGAATTGCTCCTTTTACGTGACTTTTTTCATAAGCGAAAATGTCGCGTACATCGATAAACACAGGATTTTTACCTTCGATAAACATATCGAGTTCCGATACGGACACCGACGGACTAAAGCCCGAAATTCGATTTTCGGCAGCGTATGCGGCCATGTTCATGGCGTCGTTGGCCGTACCAATTGGGGGCGAGTAAGCAAAGTCGATGTCGGCCAAGTCGCTCACGGTCAATTTGGAGGCTACGGCAGTTGCAATCACGTCGAGACGTTTGTCGGCTCCTTTATAGCCAGCGGTTTGTCCGCCCAAAACCACGCCCGTGTTACGGTCGTAAACCAATTGCACGGTCACGTTTTCAGATCCGGGATAATACGAGGTGTGATGTTCTTTGTGTACTACTACAGCATCGGCATCGATGCCCATTGCGCGGGCATGTTTAAGCGAAAGTCCGGTTGTTCCGGCTACTGCTTCGAATACGCGAACAACCGATGTTCCGATGGAGCCTTTGTAGGCATGTTTTCCGCTCAGAGCGTTTTCAGCAGCAATGCGCCCCTGACGGTTAGCCGGACCTGCTAACGGAATGCGAACCTTTTTGCCGTTTACACGGTGTTCAATTTCAACCATGTCGCCAGCTGCAAAAATATCGGGGTCGGAAGTTTGCAATTGCGCATTTACCAACAAACCGCCTGCTTCGCCAATTTCCAAACCAGTTTCCTGTGCCAATTGTAAAGTGGGGCGAACGCCAATAGAAAGCAGTACCATATCGGCATCGAGCACTTTACCGTTGTCGAGTTTTACTGTTTTGCTGCCTATTTCGCTTACTCCTGCGTTGGTGTGAATATTCACACCAACGCAGGAGTAAGCGAA
>DAOSWJ010000346.1:0-3494 GCA_035380005.1 Prolixibacteraceae bacterium
ATCTTGGGCGTTATGCCACAAATAATCTGGCTACTTTTGGTTTGGGGTTACGCTACGAATATTTTTTAAATCAACGTTTCAGTTTGGTTTCCAATGCAGGCTATTTGTTGCGTGGCTGCACCGAGGGCCGTAAGAATTATGTATCACAAGAGACGTATCCCGGAGGTACAGTAAGTCTTACCGAAATGACGGCACAAAAAAACAAGTTTCATAATGCCTCGGCCGATGTGTCGTTAAAATGGAGAAATAAAAAGAAGCGTTCGCTCAATCCGTATTTATATACAGGTATGCGTTTCGATTATACTTTGTGGCGTCAGATTGAATATCAGATCGACAGGGCAAACCCTTTTCCTGAATCGAGTTACATGTATTTCAATAACTTTACCTACGGTCTGGTTTATGGCGCTGGTGTTTCAATTAAGCAAAATCTGTTTTTCGAAGTAGAGGCCAACAACGATATTGGTTTTGTTGTGAAAAATGATATTCTGAAAGTACGCAACATGCTGTTCTCCCTTAATTTAGGATATAATTTTGCAGGAATTACAAAAAAATCTCACTAAAACTTTATAAATGGACTTGTTCTCTAAACTTTTTAACCTAACTATTGCACTGCTCATTACGGGCAGTGCCTTTTCGCAAATACCCGACACCATTGTAGTGTACGAATACCTACATGTTACCGACACGGTTTGGGTGGAACCCGATGTAAAGAAAATTGTGGCAAAGCACGAAACATGTTTTGAACAAAATGCTTTTGAACCTAAAACACAGCTTGAATTTTCGTCGTTTGGAAAAAGCGAACAGCCATATTCAAATAATCGTCAACTAAACGATGATGAAACTTTGCTTAGCAACAATACAAAAAGTCATTTTTTTTCAAAACCCTTGGTTGGTGTATATTTGGGTTATACCAGGTTTTGGTTAAAACCCAATCAATATGGAGCTTTTGCCTTAACGGGGGCTAATCATGTAGGAGCCGAATTGAAATTTCCTTTTTTCAATAATCGTTGGGCTGTTTCGGCTGGCATTCATTCGCGGGGCAAACCACTTTCTTTAGTTGCAAGTTCTCAGTTGTATTACAATAGCAACGATGACACCATTGATTTTAGGGTAGAATCGTATTTTTCATTTCCACTGTTGCTTTACTACCAGAGAGATAGCTGGCGTTTTTTTGGTGGCTACGAGTTTAAACGCGCTGTTCTCGATAACGATACAGATCTTTTACTCCCTGCCTACAAGTGGGATGAACATGGTTTTACCATGGGGATTGAATACCTTATTGTTCCACAACTTGCAGTATCGGGTAAAATTTATGCCAATAATTTTTGGAGAACAAGTAACAGATTAAACTCTAATCTTTATTCTGGTATTACTAACTCAGTTAGTTTGAAATTTTATCTTATTCGAAACCGAAAAAGTTAAAAAATGATTCCTTCTTCAAAATATTTTAACTTAACTCTGGCACTGCTCATTACGAGCATTGCTTCTATTTGATTTTCTGATTATAAATATAGTTTTTACTGTATTGGTTTTTAAAATTTATTTTTTTAGAAATAGAAGCAACCTTTTTTACCGCTTACAAATCATATAGGCGTAATCCAAAAATCTTATCCAATGAAACGAGCATGGTTGTAGTCAACCACAATAAGAAGATGAATAAGTCATGCGAGTTCCATACGGAATACATATAGATTCAAGGCTTTAACTTTCAATCTAACAGTTATACAATTACTTAAAAGAATTTATTCTCATGAAAAGCTCAATTAAATTACAAACGCTATTTATTTTTTTCGTATTTTTTTCGTGCAATACTGATGAAGCAAAACTATTAAATGATGAATTTTTTAAAGTTTACTACGAGCAAGGCAGCGCGTGGACTGGACAAAGTTCTGAAGCGGTATTTCAATCTGATGGTAGTTTGATTATAAACAAGCAGAATCATCGGGCAAATACCAGCAAAATTGCCGAGTATGAGATGAGCGACAATAATTTAGCTGTATTGAAAGATCAATTGGTTGATTTGTTGTCGATTGAAATGGCCGAAAGGTATGGCTTCGATCTCAAAAATGCACCTACCGATTTGCCCGTAACTAAAATAAAATACATTACAAGTAACAAAACCGATTCTACATTCATTTATTTTCCAAACGAAGATGAGCTGCCAGCCGAATTGGAGGTATTTAGAAAAACGTTAGTTGGGATTATATTGGAACAAGATACTTTATTGCAGTAATCAATATATCATAAAAAAACAGGCCAAAAGCCTGTTTTTTTATGAGCGGGAAAAGGGATTCGAACCCTCGACCCTCAGCTTGGGAAGCTGATGCTCTACCCCTGAGCTACTCCCGCTTATTTTGTTGCCAAATTTAGGCTTTTTTTCGAAATGGTTTTAATTAAGTGAAAATTTAACGTACTATTTTTTGTTGCACCTAACTTAAGGCCAGGGATGGGAGCGGCAGCCCGGCATAAGCCTTGCAGTGCGTGAACGTGAGCACATGGGCGACCAAAGGAAGCCACATGGTGCGAACAGTGAACGCCTGATAAGGATTGTGACGGCTATAGCGTACAGCCCGTAGGCCCCCAAATAAAAATCTGCTCTAATCAATTTTTTGCTTCGACACTTGTGCGCTGCTGAAGTGTTGTTTTTCGGTGTTTTTTTGTAATATTGCTTTTGCTAAAAATATTATCAATGTGTTTTCATAGCAAACAATCGAAAGATGCCATTACTGTTGAGAAACGCTTTAATGCGGTGGTGAAGGATATGGTAAATTTTAAGGCCTCTGGGCATTTTAACGGGTTTGAGCACCCCATAACGCCGGTTGTTACTAGCGAAATTCCCAAAGAAATTGTTCACTTTGGGTGGGGATTGATTCCGTCGTGGGCTAAAAACGATAGCATTAAGCAACATACGCTTAATGCCAAAATTGAAACTTTAACTGAAAAACCATCGTTCCGAAACTCGATAAACAAACGTTGCCTGGTAATTGCCGACGGTTTTTACGAGTGGCAATGGCTCGATAAAAAAGGAAAAAACAAACAAAAATACCTGATTACGTTGCCCGACATGGGTTTGTATGCTTATGCCGGAATATGGTCGGAATGGAAAAGTAATATTACAGGTGAGATAGTGAAAACGTACAGCATTATTACTACCGAGGCTACTGGTATTATGCGCGAAATACATAACTCAAAATTGCGAATGCCAGTAATATTAAGCCCTGAAAACGAGCAGCTTTGGCTGCAAAATGCTCCGCTTGAGCTTTTTGGAAAAGTGGAGCTGGAACTACAGGCCGAAAAGATTGGTGCCGAACCGATGATGGGGCTTTTTGATGGTTTTTTTTGATGAAAAGATGGAATAATGGAAAGATGGAATAATGGGGTGATGGAAAAATGGAGTGATGGAAAAATTATTTGAATAAAGGGTAATGGAATAATGGAATAATGGAATAATGGAACAATGGACAACTTGAAATTTGAAACAACAACTTGAAACC
>DAOSWJ010000347.1:0-3493 GCA_035380005.1 Prolixibacteraceae bacterium
CTCAACTATCCCGAATACTTCATTATTACTCAAGCCATCGGTACTGGTAAAGCGCGAAAACTTACCATTTCCCGAAAGTTTATTCACTCCCCCACCAAAGGTACCATACCAAATATTATTTTTCGAGTCTTCGTAAATATGTACTACATCGTTGTAACTTAAGGAATTTGGATCTTCGGGATCGTGATAAAAACAATCGAAATCAAAAATACCATTGTTAATTTTATCGGAATTCAGAAAGTTCAATCCAAATGTGGTTCCAATCCATAAATTATTGTTACTATCGAACAGGATATTACGCACCATATTGTTCGACAGGTTTGTATTATCGGCATCGATGTTTGCAAAGCTTAAATTGGCCATATCATTGGGTTTACAAAGCGAAATGCCCGCGCCATAAGTTCCAATCCATATTTGCCCTTTATGATCCTCGGTGATACAATATATATTATTGCTGCATAGCGAAGTTGAATCGTTCATATTGTGTTGGTACAAATTGAATTTGATTTTGCTGTAATCGTTACACGACTCATCGACTGGTTTAGAGGTAACAGCAATTCCTGCACCTTTTGATCCAATCCAAATGTATCCTCTCGAATCCTGAAACATGGAATATACATTGAAAACGAGCTCGCCACTTGGTTTAAAAGGATACTGAACACCTGGTTCGACAGCCTTAAAATTGTTATCGAAAAGATATATTTCACCACCTTTTGATGCCACCCAAATTTTATTGTTGGCATCTTCAAAAATTGCACGAACAATATTTTCCATATAATCGGCAAAATCGGTTTTTATGCTCAACGAGGCAAAAGCAGGATCTTTAAGGATCACTTTATTAATACCTCCTTCGAGGCCGGCGCCAACCCATAATGTACCGTTACGGTCTTCGGTCATGCACATAATGGTATTTGAACTTATCGACTTTTGATCGGTAGGATTGTAGCGATAAAAATGAAAAGCATCGTCTTCGGGCTTGTATTGTGCCAAACCTGCCCCATGCAGGCAAATCCAAAGGTTATTGTTCCGATCTTCGTAAAAGTACGGGCGTTGCATATCCGACAAATACTTATTGATATCGGTTGTTAGATTAAAATGTTTGTTTTCGCCAGTGTTTTGATCAACTTTTTGCACCCCGAATTTACCATTAGTAACCCACAATGTACCCGAGCGATCTTCATAAATCTTATCAATTTGCTCTCCTACAATTTCAATTTTGAGCCATTTTTTTTGTTTAGTTTGATAAATAAACAAATCGGAACTGCCAATAAGCACATTACCCTGCGAGCTTGTTTTAATAACCTCGACATGATTGCTGATTAGCGGCGAATTTTTTTCGTTTAATATTGAAAATGTTCGGGTATCTAAATTATATATTACCAAGCCGTTGTTTTCGGTACCCATCCATACTTCGTTGTTGACCGACGTACCGCAACTGAACCTCAAATCGGTAAAAAAATGCTGAAAGTAAAACGACTCTGCCCTGTTGTCCTGATGTCTTAAAAAGCTCAAACCATTACGAGCTCCAATGTAAAGGTTGCTGTCACGATCGGCAATAATAAAACGGATGTTGTTGTTAGATATAGAGAACTGCCCGCGGCTTAAAAACTGATTGGTAACATATTCGTCGGTTTCGGGCACATAAGTTAAACGGTACACCCCCGAATTTGACGATCCCAACCAAATTTCATTAGGATTGTGCTGATGAAAGCAATTCATTTTGCTGTATTTCTCCTCGGCACTTTGCAAGTATTTGGGCAGGGTTGCAAAAGTTTCCTTTCGCATGTTGTAACGGTGGTAGTAACCGTCGTAAGTTTCAAACCACAAAAACCCGCGTAAATCTTCCCAAATCGCAATTACCCTGTTATTGGTAAAAATCTCGGGTTGGTTAATTGTATTTTGAAAAATTTTAAAATCGTAACCATCAAACCGATTAAGCCCGT
The DNA here is from genome assembly GCA_035380005.1 of Prolixibacteraceae bacterium. GTDB lineage: Bacteria > Bacteroidota > Bacteroidia > Bacteroidales > Prolixibacteraceae > Roseimarinus. The sequence goes on from DAOSWJ010000347.1 coordinate 1,944, forward strand.
TATAAGTACCAAACCACAAAAAACCTTTACTGTCGCAATGAATACTTGTAATGGTATTTTGCGAAAGGCCATTCTCGGTAGTTAAATGTTCAAAACGTTCAATTTCAACAGCCTTTGATGTAAAAACTAAACTCTGAAAAAGAACAGTCAAAAAGAGCACAATTATTATATGTATGTTTTTCGGTTGCATGCAATAAATAATCAATTCCCAAATGTAGATAAATTATCGCATAAATAGTGACAAATTGATATTCGGCACAAAACCACCCAACCCATAACAACCTAAATCACTAATACTTACACACCCTACTATATAAACCAACGACAAAACACCCCCCATTTTCCAACAATTCACCCACAATTTAATACTCATACTTCGGCTAATTTCGAAATGTCCTTTTTTATGAAAAAACAGGAAAAACAAATCTGACTAATAAAATTTTACGACAACTAAATTTTTTCTTATGAAACGAATTACTTGCAACTTACTACTTTCATTACTAATGACCCTGTTGGGAGTGGTAGCATTTGCGCAGGACAGAACCATAACGGGCAAGGTAACCGATGCAACTAACAATGCATTACCCGGAGTAACTGTTGTTGTGCAAGGAACCACAAACGGCACAATAACCGACACCGATGGCGCATACAGCCTAAAAATATCCGATGGCAACACGCTTCAATTTTCTTTTATAGGTTACATAACCCAAAATATCGAAGTTGGTAACCAAAGTATTATTAATGTAGAAATGGCCGAACAGGCATTGGATATCGACGAAGTGGTAGTTGTTGGATACGGAACCATTAAAAAGAACGACTTAACCGGTTCGGTAGGATCAATCGACTCAGAAAACCTTGTTATGAAAGGTTCACCCTCGGTACTTCAATCGATGCAGGGAGCCGTTCCGGGAGTAAGCATTACCCAAAGCGGTAGTCGCGACCAAGCAGGTTTCGACATTCAAATAAGGGGTAAATCATCGATAAACGCCGAAGTTTCACCACTTTACGTTGTTGATGGTGTTATTTGTGGTGATATCGATTTTTTAAACCCACAGGACATTGAACGAATTGACATATTAAAGGATGCCTCATCGACAGCCATTTACGGATCGAGGGCAACAGCTGGTGTGGTTATGGTTACTACAAAAAGCGGTATTACCAGTGGTGCAAAATCGGAAACAAAACCCAGTGTTTCGTACGATGCCTATTACGGAGCCAGCCAATTGGCCCGTATGCCCAACTTCATGGATGGCGAAGAATTTTACAGATTCAGGTTTTTGCAGTTTGTTCAACAAGCAGCCGGCTCGTATTCGCAACCCGTATATTTTATGATGCGCGATGCACACCAACAAGGAATGCTTTTCGATGGAATTGATAAATACGTTTTAAAAGAGAACCTAGCAAACAATAAAACTTACGATTGGCCAATGATGGTTACCCGCAACGGAATGGAACAAAATCATTATCTGTCGGTTAACGGCAGTTCCGAAGCAACCAGCTACCACTTTGGTATTGGCTACAACCAAAACGAAGGCGTGTACTTAGGCGAC
>DAOSWJ010000348.1:0-3473 GCA_035380005.1 Prolixibacteraceae bacterium
TTTCAAAAAGCACACAAGTAACGCTCAGGTGCCTGTTATTCAACACCCTGCCTAAGTTAAACTTCAGGTTAAACCTATCGAATACCTGATCGTACTGAAAAATTTGACCATCGTTTGAATATGCCCATAAAATGCCTTTCGAATAAGCTAGTTTTAGTGTAACAATACTTTGCGACTCGAAAGGCAATTGATATATTCGATATTCGTCGGCTGTTAACCTGATGATACCTGACTTTGTTGCAGTCCAAACAAACCCGTTTTCGTCTTTACATACCGAATTGGCATGGCGAGCCGATATTCCATAAAGCTCGTTTACATTATAAAATTTAGGGTTGCCTGTGTTTGCATTTGACTCAAACGAAAGCAAAAAACAAAATGCAAATAAAGCAAACAGATGCACCAATCGGAATAAAAAGCTTCTCATAAACAGGTTTTATAAGTTTTAAAAAATAAAAATAATCAAATAAAAACTTATAAGCACGCTGCCATCTGAATAAATGCATTGCACAACTGTATATTCAAGCAAAAACTGTAAAAACAGAATTACTCAAACTTATTTAAGCATAGGCAGATACCAATTTTGTTCGTTCATGAGTTTTTCCCTAACACTATTTGCAACCGAAGTATCGGAGAATTTAGCGGCAACCTTATCGGCAAGCAAAGCATTGTTTCCCCTACGGCGGGCCAGCCTTTGTAAGTCGAACCAACGTTTCCCTTCAAAAGCAAGCTCCATTGCCCTTTCTTCAAATATTTTGTCTTCGATAAAGGTAACAGGATCTACACCATCGGGGATTGTATGGTTTTTAAGGTAAACACGCCCCCTTATACCGGTGTTGGTGTTCCAATTTGGATATCTTTTGTAGCCATCGTTTAAAATCGAAAGTGCAATTTCCGACTCACCAATGCGATTCAATGCTTCGGCCAACAACAAATGAATATCGGCTGCACGGTATAAAATTAAATAGGAACTAAGCTCCCATGTACTGCTTTCATCGAGGCTGTATTTATTTACAACAGGTTGATCATCGACCATAACGTACGAGACATCGAGTCCACGATAAACATCGCCTACATCCTTGCCTGCAACCGGTACTTGCGCATTAAAAAGATTAATGATGCTATTGCTTGGTTTTGCCTGATACTCGCGATTATACCTGTACCACATTTCAATGGGGTTTGGCTGCTTTTGACCGTAATAAAATGGAATGTAAGCCATTACCTCATTGGCTGGGTAACCAACAAATATCTCTCGCCAGTACTTCTTAGCATAGCTACCCGATATTTTATATATCGTAGGAAAATTATCCCAACCTTCGATGGCCAATTTTAAATATTCAGCAGCTTTTACATAATCTTGCTTTTCGAGATATATTTCGCCCACCAGCGCCTTGTTGTACATAGGTAAAACCCTAAACGACAAGCGGTTGTTTTCAGCATCGAGCCGGTCGTTCTCGTAATAAGGCAGTAAATTATTCAAAAGCGTATCCATAACAGCTTCGCGCGATAAATAAACGACTTTGCTCTCGTCGTATTCAGGTAAATTATCTTTCAAATAAGCCACCTCGCCATACAAACGTGCAATTGTGAAATAAGCCCACGAACGAATACCAATAAGGTTACCCTTTAACACATGCAGATCGCTTTCGCGAACATCCTGGTCTTTGCTTAATATACTCTCGATGTACAACAAAGTTTCGTTAGCATTTACAACAACCTTATAAAGTGCCGATGGATCGAGATATGGGTTATCGGCGCTAAGCTGATGTTTATTAATATCGTTCCAATAGCTGTTGGCATTACCGGTTGTAATAGTTGCATCGCTCAACAGGTCGCAGGCAAATGTTATTTGCGGCATCACTTCCTGCAATATCGATATAGGAGCCCAACAAGCAAGTTCGGCTTCTTCCAATGAGTTTAGTGTTTGTTCGGGAACTACCCTGTCGCTCGGAATTTCGGTAAAAAATTCCTCAGAACAAGCTACTGCCATCAGAACAACAATTAGTTGGATGAGTATCCATTTTATTTTATGCTTCATTTCTGTAATTTTTAATTTCAATAAGTACTCGCAATAATTATCAAAAATACAATACGTTACATTGTTTCTACAAACCAAGTTTCACACCAATCACAAAAGTTTTGGGTTGTGGCACTTTACCATAGTCGTTACCTAAATACAATGGATCGTTGTACAACATGAACTCTGGGTCGAGACCCGAGTACGATGTTAGTGTAAACAAATTGCTTGCAGTGAGGTAAACAGTAAGGTTATCGAAAACTTTTGTTGATGACGGATACTTGTAGCTTACAGTGAATGTACTCATTCGCAAGTACGATCCGCTTTCTAACCAACGATCGGAAAAAACATTGTTTCCGTATTTATCGCCAACCGATAATGCCGGTATTTCGGTATTTGTGTTGTCGGAAGTCCACCTTTGGCTTACAACAGCTTGTTGGTTGTACCCTAAATCCATCGATTGCCCCAACTTGTTAACGTGATTGTAGATTTGGTTTCCGGCACTGAACGCAAAATCGGCTTTCACTTCGAAATTGCCATACACCAACGATGAAAAGAGCCCCCCATAAACCGGAGCAATTGGGCTTCCAATAATTTGTTTGTCCTGATCGTTAATGATATTATCGTTATTGATATCGATGTAACGAATGTCGCCGGCTTTACCGCGTTGGCCGTTTGGACCTGTAAATTGCGAAGCTTCATCGTTATTTTTGAAAATTCCGTTGGTTTTTAACCCGTAATACGAATACATTGGCTCACCGGCTTTTGTTACAAGGCTAACGCCTTCAACCTGGCTAACAATCATATCCTGACTATCGAGAATGAAGTCGATTGAAGTAACTCTATTGTCGATAAACGAAAGCGCACCACCAACATTCCAAGTAAGTTTGCTATAATCCTTACGATAATTGAACGACAATTCGGCACCCAGGTTACGCAATGCACCCGAGTTGTTGTAATACGATGTATAGCCAAAAGCCGGCGCAAGTTGTTGCCTTACAATAAGGTTGTTCACCATCGAGTTGAAAAGGTTAAGCGAAACGTTTAACTTTTGCGACAACATGCTCATATCGGCACCTAAGTTGATGCTTGTTTGCTTTTCCATTTCCATATTTGGATTGGGTATCGACTCGCGCACAAGCATGCCCGAAGTGGAAAGTTTTCGTCCGCGGTAATACAAATGGCTGTAATCGTAAGCAAAATTGTTAATGTTACCTGCCTGATTAAACGAAGCCCTTATTTTCAAATCGTCGAGCCAGGTTTTGTCGGCCATAAACGGTTCGGCCGAAACGCGCCAAGCCCCGCTTAACGATGGATAAAAATTGTACCTCGAGTTTTGGTTCAATGCTGAATTGCCATCGACAGAAAACGCTGCCGATAAGTAATATTTGCCCGAATAATTGTAATCGGCAGTAGCGTAATACGAAACCCATTTAACTACACGGTTTTCGCCTTCAAC
>DAOSWJ010000349.1:0-3463 GCA_035380005.1 Prolixibacteraceae bacterium
TATAAAAATCAACGCAATTGTATGGTTCGTGCTTTGACAAAGTATTTACCAGATGCAAAATATGTATTGCCACAAGGAGGAATGTTTATTTGGTTGCAAATGCCGGCAAACACAAACACCAATAAGTTGGTTGAACAAACCATGAAATCGGGTGTTGCATTTGTTCCCGGAAAATCGTTTTTTACAACCAACACAGGAGAAAACTTTATACGCATAAATTTCAGCAATGCTTGCCAAAGCGATATCGAAAAAGGAATAAAAATTATTGCCAATGAGCTTAGTCGTTAAAAAGCTCTTCGAGAGAACCAAAAAAGTCCGAATCCCATCCGTCCGCAATGTTGTCGAAAGCTTCATCGGGGATGTTATCGTGCCGAAGTTCAACACTGGTGAATTTTTTGTCGGGGTGCAGTTTGAAAGTAACAAGCGATTCAACATTGTCGAAGTACCAAATTTGTTGGATCATTTTGTCCATTTCAAATTTAACATTTCGACCAACAATCTCGCCGTCCCACAACGAGAATTCAAAACCTGGTTCGGCTTTAAATACAGCTTTTTCGCCGGTCCATATTTCGAGCATTACCGGGTTGGTGAGTGCATTATAAACATCGGCAGGAGAAGCATACAATTTGTAGTATTTTTTTAACGATTTCATTGTTGTTGATTTTTTTTTTAACCGGTGCAAGATACAATTTTTTATGGCATGTTTCAGAACCTATATGAAATGCCGAGGGTCATAAATTCTTTAAATTGTAATCTTGTACCGGTTTGTTCTACATTATTGTCATCGGTCCATTTCGATGTTAACTCTTTGTCGTAAATAAAGTGTAGGTTCAGTTGTGTGGTTATGTATCTGTTCACTTTAAAATCGATCGATGTTTCAGAATCGAAATCGGGCAGTTTTATTAATTGCCATTCGCCATCTTTAAAACCATAATTGAAGAAGATATTGTTCTTCGTTTTCAGGTGAATACGTTCGTATATCTTTTTAGAAAAATCGAGCCTGCCTGTCATACCTATGCGGCTTTTCCTTCGTTGCCCCTCGTCGAGGCCGTAAACAGTTTCATCAACTTCGGGGTTGAGTACATAGGTGGTTTTTAGCGATAGTGGCGATAAAAATGTTGATAAACTTGTGTTCGGTTTGTAGTCGAAACCAGCCGAGAATGTTAATTGTGCCGGCGAAAGCCACGATGAGTTAGGCGTTTCAACCGTGTTGTTTTTATACCCATCGATAAACTGTGTTTTAAAGTTGGCTTCGGCCGAATAATACCATTCTTTGAAAGCAGAATAGCCTAATCGTGAGTTGATTTCAAAATTGTCGGAGTTTTTGTGCCAATTTCGCAAAGCTGCATCATTGTCTTCATCGTAGTTTATAAAACCCAATTTAGCATCGAGCCCGTTGTCCCATTTAAGTTTTCCTTTTGAATAGTTTGCCGAATAGTTCAATGTAGCTAAAAAACTCGATGCCGATTTTCCACCTTTTGACCAAAAAGGATTGATAAATGTTTGAGAGAATCCCGAGTAGGCATTGCCTCCCAGTTTCCATGGGCTGAGCTTTGGTTTTCGTACTATAACTTTTTCGAGCGTTTGTTTGGCTTTTTGTGTCGATTGTATTTGGCTTACATCGAGTGTTGTACGTTGAGTGAGCCTCGATAGGTTAATCGACTCATCGACCAATAAACGTAGGCTGTTTCGGTCAAAACTCTCTACTTTTATTCCTATAGAGTCGTTTTGCATATTTTTAAGGTAAACCCATTTGTACCACGCGTTGTCGTTTTGTAAAACAACATTTGAGCTGTCGTATGCCAGATTGTAAATGGTAAGTTGGTTGGGCATACGGTGTACATGATCGATTAAGCGTTGTAGGTTATCCCTGAATTCTTGATTAACAACTTGGCTAAGCGAGTCGTTGTGCCGTTTAAGTACAACATAATTTTGTTGCGCAATTTGATTGGTGTATGCTTTTTTGAGCGATTCGATGTATTTGTTGCGATAATCTGTTCGGTACCGATCCGATACCGAATCGCGATAGCTAATTATCAATGAATCGTTATAGTGTTTTCGTTTTTCTTCGAGGTATAGTGTAATAAGGCTGTCGGCATTTTTTTTGTATTTCGAATTTCGATAGCTATCGGCTTCGGTTGCAAGCGTTTTTAACGTATCGGGCAGGGTAATAATCGAATCGGCCAAAAGCCTTAAAGCCTCATTGGGGCTTATTAAAGGCAAATTACTGTACATACCAACAAATTCTTTCTCGGGAACAATAATCGACTCAAGCGGCATATCAATTTCTGCACGTTTTTCAATATTGATCAACGTGTTGTTTATTTCGTGAGCATTGGTGTAACCTTCAATGCTTTCGGCTTCTTCGACATTTTTAATTTGCCGGGTAAAAAGTACAGTGTTGCTGTCTATTACTGTTCGAAGTTCGGCAATAACAGTATCGATAGGCGATTTTTCGATAAAATGCACTACTTCGAAGATCTTTTTATAGGTTTCAAAATCAATAGGTTCCCATTGTGTTGAGTTAAGATACATTTTTACCTGCTCAAAGCTCGTAGCAATGCTATCGTGGCTGTAAGCTGCTTGTGTGTTTTGGTTTAAAATAAAGGTGAATGCAAAAAAAACAGTAATAAATTGAATTTTTTTAATCATCTCTGTTAGCTAAAATATTGTTTTTTAATAGCCCATAAAGCTTATTTGTTCCATTTGGTGTATGGTTTTTTGCTTAAGTTGAAGTTGTAGTAGCGCTCGTCGGTACTTACTTCGTGGGTGATCCAAGGGGGTAGTGTAAATGTTTCGTTTTCATTATCGAGTTCAATTTCGGCAACAATCAAACCTCGGTTTTCATCATCAAAAACGTCGGTTTCCCATTTTTTATTGTCGATGTATTCAATGTAGCGTGTTTTTGAAACAATGGCTCCTGTTCGCATTTCCATTAATTGCAGGGCATCGTTTATGGGTATTTCGTATTCGAATTCGTCGCGCGAAATGCCTTCAGGTTTTCCTTTAATGGTTAAATATGCGTTGTGTTCATTAATTCTAACCCTAATTACAATGTTGGGTCGGGTGAGCAAATAAGCTTGTTTCATTTTAACCTGTTTGCCGTTTTTTGGCCATTTGCTTTCGTCAACTAAATATTTGCGTTCAATTTCTTTTGCCATTTTATTCTTTTCAAACCTTTGCAAAAATACCAGTAGGGCCGAACAACAACAAAAAAGATGCCGATATTTTCAAAAATAATGCTTAAAAAGTATTTTCGTTAACATTGATTCAATGTGCAAAGCGTTTAATTGTGTTTATTGTTGAATATCGGCAATCGACAAGTACATTAGCAGTGCGTAAGCGGTATAGCTGCTGGTTTCGGTTTTGTTAATGGCCAGTACATTGTTCAGCGCTTCGGCAGCATGACGGTATCCGGCTTGCCAAAGGTCGCGGTGTATCTGCGAATCGTCGGGCATTGCTT
>DAOSWJ010000350.1:0-3443 GCA_035380005.1 Prolixibacteraceae bacterium
ATTAACTGATTTTCGTTGTCGTACAAGCTAATGGTTTCGCCTTGGCTGTTAAGCCCGAAAAGAAAGTTGCCGCTTATGGGTTTTGTTTTCGGATGTACCGAAAGAAAACGATCGCGATTGGCAGTAATCACCAAAAAACCTTTGGGATAGATTACATCTTGATCGGTAAAGGTGTAAGCCATGTAGATTTGTTCATCGCTAATTTTCCAGTCTTTTAAATTGATGGTTTGTTCACTGTTATTGTAAAGTTCAATCCATTCGCCTGAGTCATAATCGGGATGCGATCGGTAGTTGATTTCGTTGATTACTATAGCCTTTTGGTCGGAATAAACTGGTTCGAATATTGCTTTGAGCTGAGTTGGGCCGTTAATTGTAAGAATTATTTCGTTGTTGGTTGAAGTTGAAGCATTTTCCCACTTTACAAAGCGATAACCGGGCTTTGGCAATGCTTTGAAACTGATAGGTACGTTATTGAAATACATTCCCCTGAATGGATATGTTTCGGGAACAATAGTGCTAATTTGAATATTCCCGTCGGTGTTGTTCGAAACGTTAAGGCTTACTTCACTTGCTCCCGAAAGGCCAAAATAATCAATAATGTGGGCACGCATGTAATTTGGACGGTTTTCGTTGAAGCGGTATATGGCATCAACAGAATATTTCCATTCGTAGTAACTGTGGCCCCATTTGTTTTTATGATCTTCAATTTCGGGGCGGATCATTGCTACTATCGAGTCGAGTTTATAGTTCATGAATTCGGGGGCAAATACGGTATTCATTAAATCGGCCAAACGGTTAATGAATTGGTTCTTAAAATTCTCGTTGGAAAGCATTTTGCGGAGCAACAAAGTTGACCACTCGGGGTTTGGCCAACTGGGGCCATAGGTTTCTGTTGCAAATTCTATAGTATTTTCGCTGTGTTCATCGTAACCGTACAAGTTGAGGCCAAAATCGGTGTCGTACAAAATCCAACGCCATTTGCTGTAAGGTTTGTTGGTGTTCCAATATTTGATGTTGTTGCCTGGCCAGTCGCGGTTATTGACATAAATTTCGGTCAATTGATAGTCGATAAAGCACGAAACATCAATTTGATCGGCAATTCGATTGTAATCGTTTTCGGTTTGTAATTCATGGTTTTGAACGAAGTTGACTATTTGATTGTACCCTAATCCGTTACCTTGTATAACCGATCGGTTGCCTTCGAGCCGATTTACATCGTTGGGATTAACGCCGTGGTTAGCTGCAAGGTAATGTTCGTTGGGCTTTTCGCGCAAGTTCAGTATGCCCCAATATTCGCCATTTAAATAAACAACCGAGGGTTGATATGCCAGCCTATCGACATCGGTGCTTTTTACAACTTCCGACACGTATGCATCGCGAAGCATGGCATAATACCAATCGTTGCCCGAGTTTCTCAGTAAGAATGCTTTGTATTCCTGGCTTTTTCGATCAGCAAATAAAGGATATTGAAAACGATTATTGCCATAACTATTTCGGGCATAAACTGCCATCGATTTTTGAGCATTCATGCGCGACCAACCACCGAATATTTTTATGCCGGCTGGTTGGTTGATTTGTTGTTGTTTGTCGATGTCGAAATATTCAATATTTACGGGCTTTTCCCAGTCCATCCAATAATTGGCACCATATTTTGGATCGGCTGCCTGTGCATTGGGGCCTTCAACCAAAATGCCTTCATTGTAATCGAAAAGGTTATCGGGTTCGGTCGAAATTGAAACCACAGGTAGTTGATGTTCTGAATTGATAAAGAATGAGCTAGAGAAAATATCGCCGCTGCGTTGACCCATGTAGAAAGTTGCAGCCCTAATTACTGTGTTTTTGCTAATGGTTATTGATTGGTTGTATATTTTGCTCGAATTGTTTGGTGACGAGCCATCGGTAGTGTATCTGATTGAAACATCGTTAGCATTAGTGCTTAAGTTTATGTTGATGGTTTGCTTGTAAAAACCCGACGGGTGTGAGAAAATAACTTTGTCATTTCTGATTTCATCGATCCCGTTGGTGTTGTTTTCTCCGGGGCTTGGCGTTGGAAAGTATTTATAACTGTTGTTTCCATCGGGGTAGCGACCATATGCAATATCTGATTCAAGTGCTACTACCTGTAACGAGTCGATAAGCTGTTTGTTTTTATTAAAAAGATAGATTGTTTCGCCATCTTTGTTAATGCTAAAGTCGGTATGCATGCCTCCTTCACCAATTTGTCCAATGTATTGGCTTAATTTGTTAGAAGTATATGTGATCGATCCTATTGTGATTATAGGTATTAGTGAGAAGTCTGATGAGCCTTCACTAATGTTGTATCCTTGGATGGCAATAATATTTTCGCCTTTGTAAAGTTGAATTTCCGATGCATCGATTTCAAATTTTTCGGGTATTCCTTCTTGATAAATAAGTGCTTCGTGATCGGAATTTACTGTTACATTCTCGAGATCCGACGGGTTGGGAAGGTAAGTGTTCCCCAATGCCACTGTTTTTCCGTTAATGAATGCAACAAAACCATCGTCGTAATCAACATGCAATAATATTTTTTGAATTACGTCGGGGTTTTCAATTTGAAAGGTTTTGCGCAAATATATCGATTGCAGTGGTTGGATAATTGTATTGTCGTCGCCGTCGCCATAGCCAAAGCCGCTTGCACCGGTTTGCCAACCCGTAGCATTGAAACCCGGAAGCCGCCAATTGGAATCGATTGTTCCGTTTTGGGGTACTTTGTATTGCCAGTTGTCGCCACGATCGATTATTGTACGATAGTTTATTGCAATGTCTTTTCGGTCTTTGCCCGATGCATAAAGCAGAATAAACGATTTAGAGGCAAGCTCAACAGCTGGTAGTTCCCATCCGTTTGAAGGGTTGTTGCGATCGTTTATAATGAACCCCTCTAAATTTACACTTTGCCCCGAATTGTTGTAAAGCTCAATCCAATCAACAAATTCACCATCTTCGTCGGTAATGCCTGCTATATTCGACGAAACAACTTCGTTGATTACAATTTGCGAAAAAGCAGTTGTAACAAAGAATAAAAAAAATAAGATTTGAAAAATTTTTATACGCATTTTTAAAAATGTTGTTTGTAATGGTAAATAATGGTTGCGATTTTTATGTTATTCAAAATAATTAGCTTAGCGATGTGAAATAAGCGAAAAACTACCGAACTGTCAAGGATCGTAAGCATGTTTTTTATTTTGATGTTTTAAACTTATACCAAAAAAAGAGTAAAAACGTTTTTCGAAAAAAATAAAATACTATATTTGCACCGCCTTTAGAAAAACAGGGGCATCATATTGAGAATAATGGCGAGGTAGCTCAGCTGGTTAGAGCGTCCCGATATAAAATCGGGAAGTTCGGCGGTTCAAGCCCTCCTGAAGTTCAGTTTAAATATTGAAAGAAAATAGAATGGCGAGGTAGCTCAGCTGGTTAGAGCG
>DAOSWJ010000351.1:0-3443 GCA_035380005.1 Prolixibacteraceae bacterium
ATTTCGAGTTTTACAACAGTTATGTTTGTTGGCTCAGGTTTACGGTTTTCGATGTATTGTAAACCCGACAAAGCAATGTCGAACATTTTGTTTTGCGCGGCACTACGGGCAAAATCAACAATATTGGTTTCTTCTGTTTTAGTTCGTCTGTCGAGGGCAATAGCATTGTTTAGCGCTTGTTCGTAGTTTTTTTCAATCGAGAACATCCAAATAAGCAAACGATTAAATGCAATAATGTTAGGATAAAGCTGCATGGCCTTTATCACATCGCGCTTTACGGTATTTCGCAGGCTATTATCGAAGTCGTAACGTAACAAAGAGCTAATTCGTGCCTGAACGTAATCAACCTGTTTATCGTCTTCGCGAAGCAACTCGAGGTATTCGGCCATCATTTTTTCATAATCGCGTAAATAGGCATAAACCGATGCCAAGTTGTTGCGGAACATTTCGCCAGGCAATACTTCGCGACCTTTAAGGTAGGTCTTTTGGGCATATTCGAATTCCCTGCGGTTAAAAAACGAGTTCCCAACATTAATCACTACCGCTTTGCTTGTACCTTTCAGGTTATCTATAATTTCGTTATAAGTGTCGTTCGATTTTTCGATGTTGCCCATTTCTTTGTAAACATAGCCCAAAGTAATTTGTAAGTTCACATTTGGCGTACGTCGTAATTGTTTGCGAATAGACTGTACCGCCTGATCAAATTCTTTTAAATTGACCAAACATTCAATGTAATAATCAAAATAATGCGACATGTTATTGGTTTCGTACAATTCGAGGTATAAATCGCGGGCCTTTTCCCATTGTTTATCGCGATAATACATTGATGCCAACTGGGTTTTACTTTGCTCGGGCTTTGCCTGTTGTATTGGCTGTAGCTGTGCGCTAAGCGTTAACACCATAAATATCAGCAGAAAATATATGACTATTGTTTTTCTCATATCGAATTTTTGTTACGAACAACAAATTTAATTGAATTCAACAGAATTCCCACACCATTGTATTAAAGTGCATACAAAAGGTTTGCTACAACTCAATGCTAAAAAACAGATTACAAACAAGCACAATAGGTTTGTGACATTTGTTACGTGCATTTTTACGGTAGTAATATATTTTTGCAGCATAATTTTTAACACACACTACTATGTTACATACTAATTTAAAGCATATTGAAACAAAAGCCGAATTTGAAAAGCTTTTATCAGAAAACGAAAATGTAATGGTTTGTTGTGGCCGCATGGGGCCTATGTGCATTCCGGTTTATGCTGCAATGACCGAATTGAAAGAGGAATACAAAAATGTAGTATTTGCCGACATGGAGTTTGATATCCCCGATGCCGCTGTAATACGAAATGCACCCGAAGCACGCGGGTTTATGGGTTTGCCGTTTACGTTTTATTACAAGAATGGCGAAACAGTAGCTGCAACAAGCAGCATACAATCGAAGGACCAAATCATAAACATTTTGGATCAACAATTTGCCTAAGCTTAAAAAATCGAAGCTGCGTTTAAGCTTAAACATTGTATATTTACGAACGTTATTATTTAGCAAATAAAAATATTACAGAAATATGAGACAAACAGTCACTTTTTTGGCAACAATAATATTTAGCATAGGGCTAATTTGGGCCAACCCGGCAACTGCAAAAACCAGTTCGACTGCGGATAATGAAAGCAGTGGAAAAGTTGTAAAAATGACCAAAGCCGATTTTCTGGCAAACGTGATGGATTTTGAAAAGAACCCAAGCGAATGGGTTTATAAAGGCCAAAAACCCTGTTTAATCGACTTTTATGCCGATTGGTGTGGACCATGCCGCATTACTTCGCCCATACTCGATGAACTGGCTGCCGAATACGGCGACCAAATTGTAATATACAAGGTAAATGTTGATTACGAAAAAGAACTGGCCGGAGTTTTCGGGGTACGTAGCATACCGTCGTTCCTGTACTGCCCTATGGAAGGGAAACCTTCGATGACATCGGGGATAGGACGCGATGCAGCTCAAACAAAAGAAATGTTCAAAGGTTACATCGACAATATTCTATTGGAAAAAGAAAAATAACAATTTCTCATTTAGATAATTAGCAAGTGGCTGCATATGAATTATGCGGCCATTTTTTTAAATGCCTCGTTCCTATTGAACTCAACAAACCAATCAGTCCGAGCTACCCCGGATTAAAATCCGGCGTTAAAAGATTAATCGTTCCTAACGGAACTACATGTTGAATTATTAGTGTCCCGTAAAACTTACAGCTAATGGGCTAAAGCCCCTATCAATTGAAGCTTTTACTAACCCCAGCCTTAAGGCTGGGGTTACAGAATCGCATCTTTGTAAAAGGGCTTTAACCCAAATTGATAGTAAGAACGTTAGCTTATATGTTTTAGTCAAATTCTATGTTTTAAAATTTTGAATAACATCAATGAAATTGAATAGGAAAAAAGCATTTGTCTTTCGGCTAGTTAAAAGTTTTGTGCATGAATTATTAAATTCCTCAGAAGTTTAAAGTGAACGATCAACCAACAACAAATAATAAAGCTCATTTGACAGATTTTTATATATTTGCCTTAACCAAAACAATCAACTTATGACAACAAAATCGCACATAGGCAAAAAAATCCTTCAAATTAGGGAGTTAAAAAATATAACACTCGACGAATTGGCCGAAAGGAGCCAATTAAGTGCCGAACAGGTATCACAAATTGAAGAAGAAAAGATTTTGCCATCGTTGGCTCCACTCATTAAAATTGCACGGGCTTTAGGGGTAAGGTTAGGTACTTTTCTCGACGACAGCGACCATTTAGGCCCTGTAGTTTCGCGAAAAGAAGCCAGCAACGCATCGGCAAGCTTTTCGAACACCAACAGTCAGGCTCGTTCGCACCTCGACTTTTTTGCCCTTGCCAGTGGTAAAAGCGGTCGCCACATGGAACCATTCATTATCGACATAAAGCCAAGCCAGGCCTCCGACCATGTTCGCTCATCGCACGAAGGCGAAGAATTTATTTTTGTGATGGAAGGAACAGTCGAAATAAGCTATGGCAAAGAAACCTATGTACTTAACACAGGCGATTCTATTTATTACGATTCGTTTATCGAACATCATGTACATGCTCCGGCAGGGCAAAACGCCAAAATTATGGCTGTTGTTTACACACCTGTTTAACACGTTTTTAAACTTCGACACATTATGGAGCTAATTGAGAAAACATTGGGCAGTTTCGTTGAAAAATGGGCAAACGAAACTCCCGACAAAGATTTTATTATTTACGCCGACCGCGATCTTCGCTTCACTTATAAGCAATTCAACGAACGTGTTGACCAACTGGCCAAAGGGCTCATCAAATTAGGCATAAAAAAGGGCGATCATGTAGGCATTTGGGCAACAAATGTACCCGACTGGCTTACTTTCACCTTTGCTACTGCAAAAATAGGAGCTGTTTTGGT
>DAOSWJ010000352.1:0-3420 GCA_035380005.1 Prolixibacteraceae bacterium
ATAAGGACGCAATTCGGCTTCGAGCGTAGTTGGAAGCGATATTTCAAGCTTTTCGCTTTCGGCTATTTTCTTCTGCAAATCCTTCCACCCTTTATCGGCCATAAATGATCCAGCGTGCTCGGCAATGGCATCGATAACTTGTGCCGCAAAGAAATTGATTTTAAGTTTCGTTTTATCTTCATGCACAAAAGCGGCCAACTCATCGAGCTGCTTTTTTAATTCTTCGGTCAACGATAGAAACTCGCCATCGCCCAGTTCGATAAAGCGGCCTTTGGCTTTTTTGCCCATTTGCAAAAGTTTCTGTACCGAAAGCACCGTTTCTTCATCAACCTGAAGGCTACCATCCATTTCGAACCAGTTGTTCTTGCTTTTGATGTTCAGTTGCAGGTTTCCCGAAGATGCGTATTTTTTCAGTTTAAAACGCTCACCCTCGGGCCATTCGATAACGGCAATATCTTTATGCACGTTGGCAATATCGAGCAGTTCAAGGCATTCGTAAGGATCATGAAAATGTACTGCTTCATGCACAAGATCGGCATCTAATTGCCCGTTCACAGCATTGTTAATAGTGGCGGCATGGCTCATTTCGGTTTCCAAATTGCGCAAAGCCTGGTGTTTTTCGTTTCCAACCGTACCATAGGCCACCTTTCCGCCTTTACCTGGCTTAAAGTAAGGCGGCTCGGTGTTGAAGGGTTTCACAAACATTTCAGCTTTAAGGCCATCGCCCATTGGCACAATTTGCAAACGGATACGGCCATCGGCCTCAACGGTTATCATTTCGCCGGCCTCCTGCGCCAAATCGGAATGCACCGACATCACACTGCTCAATTGAGAGATGGTTTTCAGCAATTTATCCTTCCCTTTTTTGGGCACAACTATACCTTGGTGGATCATTTGAACCACTTTCTGTTGCTGAGGGCTTAAACTGACAACACGGCAACGGGTCTGGGTTTCACGTATTATTGTTTGAGTTTTATCGGTATAAGCGATATTTGTTTTCAGCTTGATTCCATTTAGGGTATCTTCGGTATAAAGCATAGGCTCATCCTTAACCAACTCAACCGGAACAGATGGATTTTTAAACATGAACAAATACGGATGGCCACAAAGTTCGGCTAAAGCCTTTTCAGTATTAAACTCATAATTATCGTTGCCGTAATAATTTGAATATGACTTGACTGTTGAAGCAATTCGAAAATCTTGCTCGGTCATTCCCTCTACACTTTTTTCTTTGAAGCGTTTCATCGCAATATTACGTCCCGAAGTCCACCCGGTTTTGGCATTGTACGATTGCAACACAGGTTGAATATGGTTATTGTCGAAGTTGATTAAATATGCTACTCGTAATGTTTTTGAGTCTTTCTTTTGGATATTGGTTTTATTTGCACCTCCGAGTATATTTTCAATACCTTCGAGGGCAATTTCCCATTTTTCCTGTTTAACCAAATTCGACATGATAGGCTTGGGCAAATGGTCGAAACATTCTGACACATCAATAATTGAGGAAACTTTTAGCTCCGAACTTTTGAGCATATACTGCAACTCACTAACAAACAACCAGTTTTGATTGTTGCAATAAAACTCTAACAACTTTATTGCAAACACATGTTGTTTGTCGCTCAACGAACCTTCAATGATGTACCTGTTCATTAGGTTGACCAGTAAAAAGAAGTTCTCGTGAAAAACATCACAATCTTTTAAGCTGCTTTTTGCACTTACTAGGTCTTTTTTCAACATGCAAGCCAAAGGCATTAAGTGTGCATACCATAAGTCACGATTTTTGAAAATCTTCTTCGAAAACGTTTCAAGCTTTTTAAGATTTAGCTTTTCGGGTACAAAAAGGTAGTTCAACCAAAAAAAGTACTCGTATGCCGGCACAAAATCAATACGCGGTATTTTTTGTCCTTCGGCATTGGTCACACGAGCTTTGTCGAAAAGCTCAAGCGATTGCTCAAAATTTCCCCTGAAAAGTTCAATTTGCGCCCGAAGCAATAGTTCGAAATGATTGGAAGGGTTTATACATGCCTTTAAGGCTTTCTCAATATTTCCCCTAATTAATTCTATTTGAGCGATAATATACTCACCTTTTATTTTGGGATTACGCTCAAAGAAACCGAGTATTTTATCATAATCGTTCGTAAAATGGAAAATATTATAAAAAAGCTTATCGAAAAAAGATTCATTTAATTCTATCGAAAACTGCCAAAACTGGTCATAATCTGGTAGCCCTAACATTACCATATAGTGATAAAACACTTCCGTTTTATGTTCCAGAAGACGGGGAAAAGCTTCTTTTCTAACAACACTTTTACCTGAAAAAAACTCGTATAATACATCACGTAAGGTTTCTTCGGGCGATTTAAACCAATATGTATAAGTATTTTGTTGCAGGCGCTCTAAAAAAACTCGGTATTTTTTATTGTGAAGTACTTCAGGAAAACGTTCAAGCTTAATGCCAATTGAAATATGATAGCGATCAAACTCCTTTGTAACTATTTTCTTATCAATCAATTGCTCTATAACTTCTTTTATCTTTGCTTGCGAAACCCTGGCAGTTACCAACCCTTGTATTTCGCGATACACTTCGTACTGACTAAACCCTGAAAATTTTACAACAAAAGCATCTATTACCTCACTCTCAATATCAGGTATTTGCTTTAGTTGTATAAACTCGTCATCGTTAAATAAAAGCATATTATTTGATATAGATTAAAGAATTGATAAAGATAATACACATACCTGATTAAAATATATACCAAAACATGGTTTTAGGAGCCTATATTTTTTTATACCAAAACTGCAAAGGCTTATTGCTTTCGTTTTGTTCGCCAATTTCTTGCCACGATATATTGCAAATATAACCGTGCATTGGCTCAAAGCCCTTACGCTTCCAAAAAGGAGCGAGATCGAAATAATCGGCTGGTTTTAAGGGATGATTGTTTTCTCGAATTACCGCACAAAAAGCCAAAATATTGAATGCACCAAGTTTTCTTGCCCAGTTCTCACGCTCGATGAAAAACTGGTTGCCTAAACCATTCCTCCTGTATTCTTTTAATAAAACCGATTCGCCAAAATAAAAAATATCGTCCAACGAATGGCCATTATCTACCCAAGGCTTTGTTACCCCATCGGTCTCGTAAACCAATGGTAGTCCGGTTGATACACCAATTACTTTTTCGCCATCGAAAGCAATAACCATAACGCTGTTTTTAGCTACGGCAAACTTTTTCAAGTACTTTTTTT
This sequence comes from Prolixibacteraceae bacterium, assembly GCA_035380005.1. Classification (GTDB taxonomy): domain Bacteria; phylum Bacteroidota; class Bacteroidia; order Bacteroidales; family Prolixibacteraceae; genus Roseimarinus. The sequence continues at coordinate 3,244 of DAOSWJ010000352.1, forward strand.
CGTAATCAACCGAGCCTTGGTACAAGTAGGGATACTCTTTAAAAACAGTTATTCGCAATTGGGCCAAATCGTCGATAAACATTAAAGCTTCGCTACCTGTAAATATTTTTATTGAAAGTTTATTTTTTATTGAAAGTTTAGTTTCCATTCGAACTGCAAAATTACCAACCCAAAAAC
>DAOSWJ010000353.1:0-3417 GCA_035380005.1 Prolixibacteraceae bacterium
GAGCGAAATGAACAATTAAATCAGCAGTTGCAAAAAACCGATAAAGAAATAATGTTACAACAGTCGGAAATCCAGCGTTTAAAAGAGCATATTGCTCAATTGTTGTCGGAAAATCGCTTTGCAGCCGAAAAGCTTAAAGAACAAAACAAAGCCTTTGAGCAGATGCAGCAGCAAGCTGTTTCTACTTTCGAGAATTTGGCAAACAAAATTCTTAAAAAGAATACCGATGACTTAACCGAAGCGAACCAAAAACGGATTACAGAACTTATTCATCCATTAAGAGAAAAGATTCAACAGTTCGAAAAGAAAGTTGAAGAGACCTACGAAAAGGGGCTTCGCGATCAAACCGATCTGAAAGTAGAACTAAAAAAGCTTTTTGAGCTGAACAATCGCATCAGTACCGAGGCCAATAATCTCACTCGTGCACTAAAGGGAGATGTGAAAAAACAAGGCAACTGGGGCGAAATGGTTTTGGAGCGTATACTCGAACGTTCGGGGCTTACCGAAGGACAGGAATTTGAACGCGAAAAAGTGATTACCAATGCCGAAGGGAAAACAATAAGGCCCGATGTGCTTGTTAACCTACCCGATAAAAAACACATTATCATCGATTCGAAAGTTTCGTTGCTTGCTTATGAGCGTTTTGTGAATTCCGATGATCCCGATGAGCGAAAAAGATGGATCAAAGACCATATTGTTTCGCTAAAATCGCACGTTAAGGAGCTAAATGTTAAACATTACAGTAGCTCGCCTCAAATTAATACCCCCGATTTTGTTTTGTTGTTTATTCCTATCGAATCGTCGTTTAGTGTAGCTGTTGAAGAAGACCAACAGCTTTTTAATTATGCATGGGAGAACAAAGTGGTAATAGTAAGTCCATCGACATTATTGGCTACATTGCGTACAATAGCTTCAATTTGGCAACAAGAGAACCAAACACGCAATGCCATTGAAATTGCACGCCAAAGTGGTGCTTTGTACGATAAGTTTGTGGGTTTTATTGCCGATATTGAAAAAATTGGAAAAGGTATCGAAAGCTTAAACAAAACGTACGACGAAGCCGGGAAAAAATTATATACCGGAACAGGCAACCTTGTGCGTAGGGTCGAAAAGCTTAAAGAGCTGGGAGCTTCAACTACGAAGCAAATCCCCGATCATTTAATTGATTAATTAACGTGCGCTGTAATTTTCCTTGAAATCGTTGCTCAGTACCCTGAATTCGGTACGGCGATTAATCGCCTTGGCAATTTCTTGTTGTTCTTCGGTTTCAAGCTTGTTGATAAATTCTTCGGTAAGCTCATCGCCATATTCCAAAAACTCATATTGGGTAGCCATCTTTCGGGTTACTTTTTTGGGCCATGTTTCGCCATAACCTTTAGCTACAAGTCGTTTTGGGTTAATGCCTTTAGAAATTAGGTAATTCACAACGCCTTGAGCCCTTTTTTGCGATAACTCGGAGTTGAATTGAATAGAACCAACAAAGTCGGTATGCGACATTATTTCTACCACAATTGTGGGGTTAATGTTCAGTAAATCGGCTAAACTATCGAGTGCCGAGATGGAGCCGGGCAATAAATCGGCTTTGCCGAATTCATAGTTAATGTTATCGACATTTATTGGTGAATCGGTAGGCGACAGTTTAAGTTGGAGTTCAAATTCTTTACTATCGGCTAAGTTGTTTGTGCTAATAATTCTTTTAGCATTGAGGTAACCGTCTTTAAAAGCGGCAAAAATGTAATCGGTTTCGGGAGCCATCCGGTACTGAAATTTACCATCGTCGGAGCGAACTTTAAGCATGGTTCCATCGGTGCCAATTACTCGCAAGTAAGCGTTGTTCAGTCGGCTGTCGGTCTCCGAATCAACAATTTCGCCTTCGATACGGAATATTTTTGGTGGCACAATAAAGCTGTACAAATCGTCGCCAAGCGACCCTTTTCGGTTCGAAGTGAACATACCTTGGTCGCGTCCGGGAATAAATGTAATGGCAAAATCGTCGGCTGTTGAGTTAATGGGAGATTGCATATTGCTTACTGACCAAGTGTTTGTTTCGGTATTTAGTATCGCCTTGAAAATATCGAGGCCTCCCATACCAATATGAAAATCGGAAGCAAAATAAAGTTCACCGTTGTCGCGAATAAAAGGGAACATTTCGTCGCCGGGCGTATTGATTTCGGCTCCCATATTGATTGGCTCGCCCCAACTTTCGCTCATTTTCTCTACTTTCCAAATGTCTTTACCGCCTTGTCCGCCTTCCATTTCGGCTACGAAATAGAGGGTTTGTCCATCGGGCGAGATTGAGGGATGTGCAGCAACAAGGCTATCGGGAAGAATGTTTAGGTTCTCGGCATCCGACCAAGTGTCTTTACTGCGTGTAGCGGTAAAAATCGATGCGCCTTTAGCGCCTCTTTTATCGAAAGTACAGCGGGTGAAGTACATTGTGCCACCGTCTTTCGATAACGATGCAGCACCATCTTCATAGTTTGTATTTATAAGTTGTTCTTCATCAATTAGTGTTGGTTTATCCCATCGTTGGCGTTGAATATTAAAGTTAGCGATGAACAAGTCGGTATTGCGCTGCCCGGTTATAAGGCTCTTTTTTCGCCCTGTAGCACCTTCGCGGGTCGAGGTGAAAATTACAGTATTGTCGAGACCTCCTACAAAAAACGGAGCAAAATCGGCATCGCGGGAGCTTAGCATCCGTTCGTGTGTAACTTCGTGCCTTGTAGGGTTTTGTGCCCATTCCTGGCTTTGTTTACACGACTCAATGCCGTTCAAGGCTTCAAGTGTTTCGGGGTATTTGTCCAAAAATTGTTGATATGTTTCAATCGCTTCGTCGTATTTTTCGTTGTAACGCAGTGCATGAGCATATTTCAGTTGAAGCGAACTGTCGGGATATTCTTTGCGCAAGAGGTTGCGTAGGCGCAATTCTGCTTTTTTATAATCGTCGATGTACCAATAGGCATTGGCCAGCCGGTAATCCATTTCAAGCCTTTTTTGGGCATCTTTCTCGCTTCGGTATGCTTTTAGGTATTTGTTAATGGCTTCGTGGTATTCGCCAATTTCGTATGAGCGATAAGCCGAACGCGAGAACCGCGACGACGAACATGCGCTCATAAAAATACTGAGTGCCAATAACAGAATGTATGCTTGGGTTTTCAACTTCATCATCAATGTTTAAAAACAGGCGTAAAAGTAAAGATTTTCGTCGAAAAGCCGAACTTTACTTTACGCCTGTTCTTATGAACGTAAAAATTTTGATTTACGTATGTGTCATTCGCTAAGTTTTTCGATTTATGGGATCACTAAAAAGTCAACCAAATCGAGTGGTAACGTACAAATAGTGTCGATGGAAGCTGTTTCGGTTAAATCGCTTGTTTTACAAAGGTAATAGCTTTCGTAATCTTCGAGCATGAAATA
>DAOSWJ010000354.1:0-3378 GCA_035380005.1 Prolixibacteraceae bacterium
TAAAACCATCGATTGGGCACAGTTTATTGAACCTACCAACCCACATCCATTCAGTCTCGATCGTTTCTTTCGCTGGCGTTGCTGGTGGGATTATGGTACCGGCCTTTCGGGCGATTTGCTAACCCACGAGTTCGATGCGGTTAACCAAGTTATGAAACTGGGCATTCCACATTCGGCTGTCGCTTCGGGTGGCGTTTACTTTTACAAAGATGGGCGCGAAGTACCCGATGTGTTTCAGGCTGTGTTTGAATATCCCGAGCGCGATTTAACTTTCATGTACAGCGCGACTCTGGCAAGCGACCGTTTCCGTGGTAAAATTATCATGGGCCACGATGCCAACATGGAAATGGAAAATACACTGCTGGTTTATCCCGACCGTAATTCAACCCGTTACAAAAAACAATTGGAACAAGGACTCATGAGCCCCGATAAGCCAATGATCACTTACATTCCGGGGCGTGGTCAAACCGATGCGGTTACTTCGCCAACCGAACAATATTTTGCCAGCAGGGGTTTACTTTATACTTATGTTAAAGGGAAAAGGGTCGATACTACCCACCTGCATATCAAAGAGTGGCTCGATTGTATCCGTGCCGGTGTTCAGCCAAGTTGTAATATCGATCAAGGTTTCGAAGAAGCCATTACAGCACACATGGCAACCATTGCTTTGCGCGAAAATCGAAAAGTTTTTTGGGATGCCGAAAATGAAAAAATTATTTAGTAAATTTATTGGCTCATTTAAAACAAACTGATCTATAATAATTTAACCTAAGAAAACAAAATGGAAACAAAAAATGAAAACAACAGCTTCAGTCGGCGCAAATTTTTAGGCGCATCGGCATTGGCTGCTGCAGGTTTTACAATTCTACCCAGTTCGGTGATAGCCGGTTTGGGCAAACGTGCACCCAGCGACAAATTAAACATTGCAGTTATTGGTATTGGAGGTATGGGTAATGCCAACCTCAAAAGGGTAAAGCCAACCGAGAATATTGTGGCGCTTTGCGATACCGACTGGCGTTATGCCAAGCACGTATTCGACGAAAACCCCGATGCAAAAAGGTACAGCGATTTTCGTAAAATGTACGATGAGATGGGCAATTCCATCGATGCAGTAATTGTAGCTACAGCCGACCACACCCATGCCATAGTGGCTGCTCAGGCCATGGAAATGGGTAAACACGCTTTTGTTCAAAAACCGCTAACTCACACTGTTTACGAATCGCGTTTGTTAACCAAGCTGGCCGAAAAATATAAGTTGGCCACATCAATGGGTAACCAAGGCAGCTCGGGCGATGGTGTACGCCAAACCTGTACTTGGCTTTGGAACGGCGAAATTGGCGATGTTACCAAAGTGGAAGCTTTTACCGACCGTCCAATTTGGCCACAAGGTTTGGCCAGGCCTAAACAAGGCGAATGGGTACCCGAAACCATGAATTGGGATGCATTTATTGGCCCGGCGCCTATGCGTCCGTATCATTCAATTTACACGCCTTGGAATTTCCGTGGTTGGTGGGATTTTGGTACCGGTGCACTTGGCGATATGGCTTGTCATATACTTCACCCTGTTTTTGTAGGGCTTAAATTGAAATATCCTACAAAAGCACAAGGCAGTTCAACATTGTTGTTAACCGACTCGTGCCCTACTGCACAAACGGTAAAGCTCACTTTCCCCGAAAGAAAGATTAGCGACAAAAAAATTAAAATGAAGTTTCCACAGGTCGAAGTTCAATGGTACGATGGCGGTTTGAAACCTAATATGCCCGAAAATTGGCCGGCTGGAAAAGACATGAACGATGCCGGTGGTGGTGTTATTTTCCACGGAACAAAGGGAAAACTTATTTGTGGCTGCTATGGCGTTAATCCATGGATTTTGCGCCCCGACGGTTCAATTGAAAAACCCGAACTGCCATTGGTAGGCCGTAAAGTTGAGCTGAGTCACGAAATGGATTGGGTGCGTGCTTGTAAAGAATCGCCCGAAAACCGTGTGCCTACTGCATCCGACTTTGCCGAGGCAGGCCCTTTCAACGAAATGGTTGTAATGGGTGTACTGGCCGTTCGCTTACAAGGATTAAACAAAGAGCTTGAATGGGATGGAGCCAACATGCGTTTTACCAACATTGGCGAGAACGAAACTGTTCGTACCGTAATTGAAGATGGTTTTAAAATTGAAGATGGTCACCCAACTTTCAACAAAACCTGGACCGATCCGGTAAATGCTATCGCTTTCTCGCAAGAACTAATCAAGCACACCTACCGTCAAGGTTGGGTGTTGCCCGATATGCCAGCGTAAATTATTAACCAAAACAAGTAGTAATATGAAGAACTTATCAATCATTTTAGTTGTAATGGCTTTTTTGGCCGTATCGTGTAAAACCGAAGTCGGGCCAAATCAGCTTAGCAAAGAAGAAAAAGCCGAAGGATGGATGTTACTGTTCGATGGACAGCATACCGATGGTTGGCGCAATTACGCGAAAACAACTTTCCCCGAAGGCTGGATAATCGAAGATGGCGCGCTTAAATGTCAGGGCTCGGGCCGTGGCGAAGCTGGTGCCAAAGAAGGTGGTGATATTCTTTACGATAAGAAGTTTACCAACTTCCATCTAAAACTCGAATGGAAAATTTCGGAAGGCGGTAACTCAGGCATTTTCTACCTTGGTCAAGAAACTCCGGAGTTTGATTACATTTGGAAAACAGCTCCCGAAATGCAGGTGCTCGATAACGAAAAGCATCCCGACTCGTTCCTTGGTGTCGATGGCAACCGCAAAGCAGGTTCGTTGTACGATCTTATTCCTGCTAAACCACAAAACGCAAAACCTGCCGGCGAATGGAACACTGTTGAAATAATTTGCTTTAAAGGTACTGTAATTCATAAAATGAATGGCGCAACGGTTGAATACCATTTGTGGACACCCGAATGGAACGAACTGGTTGCAGGCAGCAAGTTTCCTGAGCTGAACCCAACCTGGGCAGATGTTGCTTCCGAAGGATATATCGGATTGCAAGATCATGGCGACGATGTATGGTTTCGTAATATAAAAATTAAAGAGCTGTAGTACTTAATTTTACCAATAGGCTCTGAAACAAACTTTAAAATAAATTACCTATGAAGAAATTAACCTATTTAATGCTTATTGCAATCGTTTCGATGTCGTTTACATCGTGCGAAAAAAAAGTTGAAAAAGAAATTGGCCTTCAATTATGGTCTATTCGCGATGCAATGAGAGATGATGCAGCTGCCACAGTTCAGCGTGTAGGCGAAATTGGCTACGATTTTATCGAAGCTGCCAATTATGCCGATGGCCAATTTTATGGCATGGATCCGCTCGATTTTAAAAAATTACTTAACGATAACGGAATCGAATTTCTGGCATCACATAC
>DAOSWJ010000355.1:0-3374 GCA_035380005.1 Prolixibacteraceae bacterium
ATAAGGTGTTGAGCGCAAAACGCACACTTTGATCGTCGACGTGTATGTCGGTTTTTTTCGACGAGCCAATGGCTTCGGGGTTATACGAAAAAGCAATGTCGGCCTGTTTGCCTATTTCGGTGAGAATCCATTCTAAGCTTTTATCGTTCATGCTCAAGTTTACCTTGCGCTCCAAGGGCGGCACATTTTGCGCTGTTGCCAAAACAGATACAATTAAAAAGAAGGATATGTTGATGATGATTCTCATTCGTAGGGTGAAAAATTAGTCGGTTGAACATGCCTCGCCGAAAATATGGTATTGGCCGTTAGTAAAAGAATAACTCAAGTTCAGGGTTTCGGTTACCACGCTAACAATGGTTCCAATATCGTTGTCGGTAAACGATACGGTTATGGTACATGCTGCTATTTCGGGCTTATCGAATAGAATTTCGGCGCCGTAAACTTTGGAAATTTGCCTGAAAAGTTCTTTCAACGAAGTGTTATAGAAAACAAAGACACGATTGGCATAGGCTGTTGTGTTGGGTTCGCTTTGCTGAGTTTTACTGAAAACCCCATTTTTTTTGTTGTAAATGCCTGTTTCGCCTGCCATTAGGGTAATCCCCTCGTTTTCGGGAGTGAAAAACAATACGCTGCCAGTTTTTACATACACCTCAACCAAACTGTCGGCATCGAAATTTTTAATGTTGAACGAAGTACCGGTCACCTTAATTAATGTATTGCCGGTTTCAACAATAAAAGGTTTTTCGGAGTTGGGTTCAACCTCGAAGAATGCTTCTCCCGCAAGCTCCAATCGGCGTTCTTTTTTGCCATAAGCTTTGGCCACCTGTAAGCGGGTGTTTTCATTCAGGGTAACCTTGCTGCTATCGGTAAGTACATGGCTCGAAACACTATCGACTGCCGCAAAGGTATCAGCCCAATTTGTTGAATTATTTTTTTCTATTTGCATAATAAAGAAGAACGAAAGCGCGGTAATGACCACAAAAGCAGCAGCAATTCGAGCCCACAAAGGCATTGTTCGAATTTTAGTTTTTGATGTTGTTTGCTGCCCGTTTGCTTTCATTTTCTGATGAACACTATCCCAAGCTTTATCCACATTAAGCTTTACAATTTTATGCGACGAAACAGCTTGCTTATCGGCAAAAACAATCCCTTCGAAGTATTTTTTGTTGGCTTCGTTGTTGCGCATCCATTGTTCCAGTTCGTGCTTTTCCTTTTCGGAAGCTTCGCCTGAAATGTAGCGGGCAATTAGCAGGTCGATATGTTTACTTTTTTCGTTCAAAGTGTTAATTCTGATTCAATAACAGCCAAATTATTAATGGCAAATATTCTTTTAATTTTTCGCGCAAAACCTTCAAAGCTTTCATCATGTGGTTCTCAACTGTTTTAACCGATATTTGCATTTGCGAGGCAATTTCGGCATAAGTAAGGTTTTCGAACCTGCTTAGCTTAAAAACCATTTGGCATTGCGGAGGCAATTGATCGATGGCGTTCTTGGCCAGTGTTTCCAACTCGTTGTGCAAAAGAGGCGCTGCAGCACTGTCGTGCAAAGCATTACTGTTTTGAAGCAATCTTTCGTCGTGTTTACGCCTAACTTTTAAATGCTTTACATGGTTCAAGCTGCTGTTGTAAACCGAGCGGTACAGGTACGATTTGAGCGAAGTGTGTACTTCGATGCTTTCGCGTTTTTCCCACATGGCTAAAAAAGCGTTCTGAACAATTTCTTCAGCCTCGTCCATATCGTTCAAAATAGTGTTGGCATAATTACACAAACGCTCATAATAGTTTCTGAAAAACAATTCAAAAACCTGCTCGTTGCCGGCCTGCAGTCCTGCTAAAATATTTTTGTCGGTCAGTTCCAAATGCACTTAAAATTTGGCACTAAAGATAAAATATTTTGTTTGTATGGTTCATAATGCCTTCTTTTTAGCTTTATGACAACAACACCAAAGAACACCCCTAGTTGCGTAATCAGAATTTTTTACTTTGAAAAATTTGTGTGGCAAATTCCGAAAGGTATTTGCGCCAATTGTCCCATGTATGGCCGCCTTCGGTTTCAATATAGGTGTATTTAAAGTCCAAGCTGTCGAGCTTTTTGCGGTAATCGGTGTTGGCTTGGTACAAGAAGTCTGTTTTACCAATAGCAATCCAATAAAGCTGAATGCCATTTTTCTTTTGGGCAGTAAGTGTTTCTTCGAAATTTTCGTACACTTTCGATTTTACGTTTTCATCGGGCATAATGGCTGCTGAAAACAATCCCACATAATCGAACGTGTTGGGGTAAAAACGCGATATGTGCAACGAATGGAAGCCGCCCATCGATAAACCGGCAATGGCCCTGTTGCTTTTTTCGGCTTTTACGCGGTAATTGCTTTCAACAAAAGAAATAATGTCTTTGAATGAATTTTCGTAGGTGCCGTCCATGGTGTTGGGCAGTTGCATGGTTGGTTTGTACATGCCCAGGCTCGATTCGCCCGGAGCAGCTTCTTGTGCTGCATTGCCGTTGGGCATTACTACTATCATGGGTTGGGCTTTCCCTTGCGCAATCAAATTGTCGATTATCTGGGCAGTTCGGCCAAGGGCAATCCATGCTTCTTCGTCGCCGCCCATGCCATGCAATAAGTACAGTACAGGGTATTTTTCGTTGTTATTTTCGTAGCCCGGAGGAGTATAAATTGTTATGCGGCGTTGTTTCTCAAGTGTTGGTGAATTGTACCAACAACGAGTTACCGAACCGTGTGGCACTTGGTTCACCTTGTATAAATCGGCAATTCCACCATCAACAATAAAAACATCAAATACCGAGGCTACATCGCGTACTTTGTAAACATTGTTCGGATCGGTTGTTATTAAACCATCAACAATAAACGAGTAACTATAAAGGTTGGGTTCAAGAACTGCCGAGGTGAACGACCATGTTCCGTTGTTATCCTTTTCGAGCATTGCCCTGCCCGGTATATCAATCTCGCCCCATTGAGAATCGTATTTTGCAGTAGGAAGAAAATCGCCGGTAATGAATACCGAATCGGCATTAGGTGCCTGGAACCGAAATGTTACTGTTTTGTTGCTGTTTACTTCGGGCGAAACAATAGGGGTGCCGCCCCATAAAGCTTGTTGTGCATTTATCTGCATAGTTGTCAGAAATAATATTGCCAAAAAAGGAAAAATCGTTTTCATCTGTATTTATTTTTAAAAGTTTTTATCTAAAATTGAAACAATTGCAATAATTGTTGCTTAAAAATAATAATATTTCACCCAATTGTATAGTTTTTCTTAATTAACTTGCCATCACAATTATTAAACTATATACTATGCTTAAATTACGTACTCCGTTAATTTTCATTTTAACAGTTGTTTTGTTGGCTTGTTCCGATCAG
>DAOSWJ010000356.1:0-3340 GCA_035380005.1 Prolixibacteraceae bacterium
GACGTTATTTTACCGGTGGCGCAAACGGTATTAGAGCTTGGCAGGTTCGATCGTTAGGGCCTGGAAGTTATATTGCCGGTGAAGAAGAATATCCTAACCAATCGGCCGATATTAAGTTAGAGGCCAACGTTGAATACCGTTTTAAACTCTTTTGGATGCTTGAAGGTGCTGTGTTTGTCGATGCCGGAAATATTTGGGCAATTAACCATCTCGATAACCGGCCTGGTGCTGTTTTTGAGTTTAACAGGTTTTACAAAGAGTTTGCAATTGGAACAGGTTTTGGCTTGCGCTTGGTAAAATCTTATTTTATACTCAGGGGCGATGTTGGATTAAAACTTCGCGATCCTTCGTTGCCCGAGGGTATGCGTTGGATACCCCAAACACGTCAATTCGCTTTTTCCGACATGAGTTTCAATATTGCAATTGGATACCCATTCTAAAAAAAAACGCCATCGGGTTTCGATGACGTTCTTTTATAATTTATAATATTCGATTAAGCTTTTCCGGCCGAACCTAAAACATTAATATTTTTGTGCATGTACAATTTTTTGAGTTCATCGCGAGCAGGTCCAAGGTATTTGCGTGGGTCGAACTCTCCTGGATTGTCGTTCATGACCTTGCGAATTGCAGCAGTCATTGCCAAACGACCATCAGAGTCGATGTTGATTTTGCAAACAGCCGACGAAGCAGCCCTGCGCAATTGTTCTTCGGGAATACCAACAGCAGCTTTTAATGCGCCACCATTTTCGTTAATGGTTTTAACGTGTTCTTGTGGTACCGACGATGAGCCGTGCAATACAATTGGGAAACCAGGAATGCGTTTTTCAATTTCTTCAAGGATCTCGAATTTAAGTGGCGGTGGAACCAAAACACCCTCTTCGTTAACAGTACATTGTGCAGGAGTGAATTTGTGTGCACCATGCGATGTGCCAATCGAAATGGCTAATGAATCAACACCTGTACGTTTTACAAAATCTTCTACCTCTTCAGGTTTGGTGTAAGTTGAGTGCTCAGCAACAACATCATCTTCAACACCAGCTAAAACACCAAGTTCGCCTTCAACAGTCACACCATGAGCATGAGCGTATTCAACAACTTTTTTGGTAAGTGCAATGTTTTCTTCGTACGAGTGGTGCGAACCATCAATCATTACCGATGAAAAACCATTGTCGATACAATCTTTGCAAAGCTCAAAAGTATCACCATGGTCGAGGTGCAAAACAATGGGTATTTCGCAACCTAATTCTTTTACATACTCAACAGCACCGCGAGCCATATTACGCAAAAGCGTTGAATTGGCATATTTGCGTGCACCCGACGATACCTGAAGGATCACAGGCGATTTTGTCTCAACACAAGCTTGTAATATTGCTTGCATTTGTTCTAGGTTATTGAAGTTGTATGCCGGGATTGCATATCCACCGGCTACTGCTTTTTGGAATAACTCTTTGCTGTTTACCAGCCCGAGTTCTTTATAACTTACTGACATTTGATATGGTTTTTGTTAACAATAAATTCGTGGAAATTGTAATAAAATCAATTGTTTAAAAATTGATTTTTTGCTTTGCAAAAGTAGTTATTCAATTGTTTTTCACAAAGAATAATCACTTTTATAATAAGCGATTGCAATTTTACTGATAATAGCTTAAAAAGTAATGTATTGTTTGTGCCGTATGTTAATCATTAAACTATCCTTAACAAATTTAGGCAATCGGTTATAAAACTAAACATTTAGTGTTTTGAACTGTTTTACTACTATTGTTAGAAATAAGTTTGTAATGTATTAATATTTAATAAATTAATAACAATGAAAAGAATATCAGAAGTAGTAAAGCCCGGTGTAGTTACCGGTGCCGATTTGAAATATGTTTTTGACTATGCCAAAGCGAACGGTTTTGCATTACCTGCCGTTAATGTTGTCGGATCCGATTCAATAAACGCTGTTATGGAAGCAGCTAAGTTGGTCAATTCTCCGGTTATTATTCAGTTGTCGAATGGCGGTGCTCAGTTTGTAGCTGGTAAAGGTTTAAAACTCGATGGGCAAAAGGCGCAGGTTTTGGGAGCTGTTTCGGCCGCAAAACATATTCATACACTTGCCGAAGCTTATGGTGTTTATGTTATTTTGCATACCGACCATGCAGCTAAGAAACTTTTACCATGGATTGATGGTTTGCTCGAAGCCAGTGAGGAACATTTTGCCCATTATGGCAAACCTTTGTTTAGCTCGCACATGCTCGACCTTTCAGAAGAGCCACTCGATGAGAACATTCAAATCTGTGTTGATTATTTTAAACGCATGAATAAGATCAATCAATTTCTCGAAATTGAATTGGGCATTACCGGTGGCGAAGAAGACGGTGTTGATAATTCGGGAGTAGATAATTCGTTGCTTTATACTCAGCCCGAAGAGGTTAACCGTTTTTACGAAGCGCTCAAAGCCGTTTCGCCAAACTTTACAATTGCGGCTGCTTTTGGAAATGTTCACGGAGTTTATAAACCTGGAAATGTTAAGCTAGAACCCAAAATTCTAAAAAATTCGCAAGAATATATTAAAAACAAACATTCGTTAAGCGACGACAAACCTGTTAGCTTTGTTTTTCATGGCGGCAGTGGTTCCAGTAAAGAAGAAATAAGAGAGGCAATTGGCTACGGAGTAGTTAAGATGAATATCGATACCGATACACAGTGGGCAACCTGGGACGGGGTTCGAAAATTCGAAGCGCAAAACCGTAATTATTTGCAAGGGCAGATTGGTAACCCCGAGGGCGACGATAAGCCTAATAAAAAGTACTACGATCCGAGAGTTTGGCTGCGTAAAGCGCAAGAGTCGATGATCGATAGGCTGAAGGTTGCTTTCGATGATTTGAATTGTGTATATCGAAATTGATTTTTTTCGAAATATTATAACATTAAGCCGGTGTAAAGCCGGCTTTTTTTATGGATGTTAATTTTTTGCTTTGATGTCAAGTTTATTATTTTTAGCACGAATTAAATATAGGGTATATGCTACAACAAAATGGTTTAAAAAAGCGCGATTCATTTGGAAGTAAATTTGGTGTAATTGCTGCTACCGCAGGGTCGGCAATTGGTTTAGGTAATATTTGGCGTTTCCCCTATGTGGCCGGTGAAAATGGCGGAGGTGCATTTTTGTTAATTTATTTGCTTTTTATTGTTGTTATTGGCTTACCTGTTATGTTGTCGGAACTATCAATAGGTCGTTCAACACAACGCAATCCTTTTGGAGCATTTCGCTTGCTTAAACCTAAAACCAAATGGTTCTGGATTGGAATTATGGGCATAGCAGCAGCCTTTATGATTAACGCATTTTATAGCGTAATTG
>DAOSWJ010000357.1:0-3305 GCA_035380005.1 Prolixibacteraceae bacterium
ATGGTAAACGACAAATGAAGGTTTTCAAAAAGATACGTTTACGCAAAGTATGCTACCAGGATGAAAAGAACAGGTATTTTGAGTTTCTTACCAACAATTTTGAGATCACTGCAGAAGAAGTAGCTTTTCTCTACAAAAAGCGCTGGGGCATAGAATTACTGTTCAAGAAAATGAAGCAAAACTTCCAATTGCATTATTTCTATGGAGAAAACGAAAACGCCATACGAACACAGGTTTGGTGTACATTGATTGCTCAATTATTAATGACTGTTATTCAAAAAATAGCGCAAACTAAGAAAGCCTTTTCGGTTGTTGCTTCACTGATAAGGATACACTTAATAAGCATGCTCGATATGGTTGAACTGCTTCGCAGCACCAGCAGGGCATACAAAATGCAGGTAGGTGAACCGCCAGGTCAACTTCAGTTAAACCTGATTTAGACAGGGGGTCTGTTTTGAAAAGAAAAATTAATTGCCCGTAAACCGGGCATTACAGAGTATAAAATTTAGTAATCCCGACTTTAGTCGGTTAATAGTGTCAATATATACAAATAGAACAATAAAAGCATTTCGATATTGGCAATCTGCCATGCTATGATTAAGTTTGTAATGAACAAACGGCATAGTTTTCAAAATAAAATTGGAGCATAGTGAAACTACTAATCATTGAAGATAACCCGCAACTGCTCGATGCCATAGCCGAAACCTTGAGCAAAGAGAAATTCGTGTGCGAAACTGCGGCTACCTATTCAGCAGCTCACGAGAAAATTCACCTCTATCAATACGATATCCTTGTTGTTGACATCAACCTGCCCGATGGTTCGGGGCTTCAAATTATTCGCGAGATAAAAAAAGTACATCCGGCAACGGGCATCATCGTGGTTTCGGCCCGAAATTCGCTCGACAATAAAATTGAGGGTCTTGAGCTGGGTGCCGACGATTACATTACCAAACCTTTCGACATGGCCGAGCTGGTGGCCAGGGTTAAATCGCTCATCAGGCGGCGCAACTTTGGGGGCAACAACTTTATTGAACTGGGCAAGTTGCGTATCGACCCTGAACAACGAAAAGTGTATGCCAACGAAAAAACCATTGAGCTTACCCGCAGCGAGTACGATATACTGCTTTTTTTCTCGTCGAATGTTGGGCGCGTGATAACCCGCGAAAGCCTGGCTGAACACATTTGGGGCGACAATATGGACCTGGCCGACTCGTTCGATTTCATTTATTCGCACATTAAAAACCTGCGAAAGAAAATTACGCAGAATGGCTTACCCGACCCCATTAAAGCCGTGTATGGCGTTGGTTACAAATTTGAAATTGCAGAAGCATGAAACTCATCAATCGAACTTTCAGGTTAACCACCATTTGGCTGTTGCCCGTATTGATTATTGGCAGCATCTTCGTTTTTTTCATGATCAAGTACATCGTTTATGAAGAAACCGATGAATACATGACCTACGAAATGGAACGTATTGTGAAGTACCATGGAATGAATAACGATTTACCGGAGTTTCATCAATTGGACTATATTCAGGAAGGTGTTTACCACGAAAAACCATTTTTTAAAGATACGATGATGCTCGAACCAGCCGACAACGAGATGGTTCCACATCGAGAGCTCCACTTTTCCATAGAACACAAAGGCGAAAATTTTGGTCTGGTAATCAGGCATCTGCTGCCCGGAAACGACGATATTTTTCAAGGATCGATTATCATCATCCTAGGTCTTATGCTGTTCATTTTCATGGTTTTACTTTTGACCATCAACATGGTATCTAAATCAATTTGGAAACCTTTTTATCAGACATTAAACATACTTACCGGGTTTAAAATAAACACACCAATTCCAACTCTGCCACAAACCCCTATCGATGAGTTTGAAACATTAAACAATACCGTGAGCAATCTGCTCAAAAAAGTAAATGACGATTACTCCCGAACCCGCGAGTTCAACGAAAATGCCTCGCACGAGCTGCAAACACACCTGGCCATGATTAGGGCAAACACCGAAAAACTAATAAACCAAAGCAGTGAAGAAGGTGAAAACAGTCGGGTTATTGCCAATATTCATCAGGCAAGCGTACAGCTCTCGCAGGTACAAAAATCGTTGTTGCTGCTTAGTAAAATTGGCAATCAGGAATTTAACAAACACGAAATAATTGATCTTTCGCATCACCTCAAGCAAACCATCGATTTGTTTAACGAAGCTTTTGAACTTAGGCAAATTAAACTTTCTCATCACATTGAAGAATGTAAACTTACAATGGACCCCGGACTGGCCGAAATACTAACCAATAACCTGATTAAAAATGCCATCAAACACAATATCTACAATGGATTCGTTAGGGTGGAATTGAATTCAAAACATTTGCTCATAGAGAACAGTGGTCTTCCTTACGAAGGCGAGCCCAACAACCTGCTCGAACGGTTTGCCAAAGGAGAAAAAGGCAACATGGGTATTGGCCTGGCTATTGTTAAGCAGATTTGCGAGCTTTTTAATTATTCAATTTCCTATCAGATTAGCAACAAAACAACTCACTCCATTCAGATTATTTGGTAAATAAAATCTTTTTGCGTCAAAACCAAAATCTCCAAAATCTCTACAGAATTGGCTCCTAATTTTGTATCAGTATTAACAATTAAAATTTAAGAGTCATGAAACAGATTATATTTATAGCAATTCTGGCATTGGCATTTGTGAGTTGCGAAAAAGAAACAGTACTGGACGATTTGAATATCCCCGAGGAGATTTCAGACTATGTCAATACCCATTTCCCCGACAACAAAATTATTCAAATAATTAAAGATGTTGACGAGCTTGAACTCACTTACGATCTAACACTTGAAGGAAGCTTTAGCCTCGAATTTAACCGCAAAAAACAAATCATTTCGATTAATGGCTTGAATAAATTGCCTGACAGTGTTATCCCTGAAAAACTACTGAATTATGCAAACAATCATTATGCAGAACAACACATTGTTGAATGGAGCCTCGACAACCGTGACCAAGAAATTAAACTAGACAACGGCATAGAGCTGAAATTCAACACCAAAGGTGAATTTTTAAGAATTGATAATTAATAATAACATAAAAAACCAATAGTATGAAAACAATAGTAAAATTAGTATTTGTTTGGATACTTGTAATTGCAACAAGTGTTATATACGCTCAGTTCCAAGGACCTACCTCGCTCGATAAAATCTACACAGTAAAAGAAATTAAAGAAAACGCGTCGAAACTCGACCGCTCCGATCAGTTGGTTAAAGTAAAAGGATTCATCATTAAACAAATCAATAAAGACG
>DAOSWJ010000358.1:0-3272 GCA_035380005.1 Prolixibacteraceae bacterium
ATAAGTTTTATAACGATTATATTATATCGTCGGAAGCAAAATTGCAGCCTTATGTTGCAACGGGGCTTTCGTACATGATTGGCTCAACAGCAGGCACATCGGTTGACTTAAACGGCGATGCTTTCCACCATTTTATCGACGAGGTTGCAATTACTGCACTGGCCGGTGTTAAATATCAAATTAGCCGAAGGGTATCGGCTTTTGTTGAATTTGATGTGCTTTTGGCTACTACCGAAGAGCTCGATGGTGCCTCGCTGAATCGTAACAACGACAAGTTTGGTGGCGGCCGAATTGGTTTGTTCATTAAACTTGGTGGCGAAAAAGACAGCGATGGCGATGGTGTTCCCGATAGCGAAGACGAATGCCCCGATACTCCGCCAGGTGTTGAAGTTGATGAAAAAGGTTGCCCACTCGACAGGGACAACGATGGCATTCCCGATTACCTCGACGATTGCCCTGAAGTACCTGGTTTGCCAGAGTTTAATGGTTGCCCCGACCGTGATGGCGACGGATTGCCCGATCATATCGATGCATGCCCCGATTTACCTGGCCCACATGAGCTAAATGGTTGCCCCGATAGCGATGGCGATGGTGTAATTGACCCATTCGATTTATGTCCCGATACTCCGCCTAATGTTGTTGTGGATGAACATGGTTGCCCTGTTGATACCGATGGTGACGGTTTACCTGATTATATTGACCAATGCCCCGATGAATGGGGACCAATGGAATACATGGGTTGTCCTGAACCACCTGATGTAGGTTGGCCCGATATTGAAGAAGAAACACCCGAAGTTTACTTCGAAACCGATAAATACGAACTCGATGCCGAGGCCGAAGAAGAACTTAATAAGCTGGTAAAATATTTGTTCGATAACCCAATGTTGAACATACGTTTGTATGGTTTTGCCGACCCGCGTGGTTCAGCCGATTATAACAAAACTCTTTCGGCGCGCAGGGTCGAGGCTGTTAAGAAATACCTGATACGCAAAGGCGTACCCGAAAACCGTATTATGGTTCGCGCTTTGGGCGAAATTCAGGAGATACAACGCGACGAGAGTATCCCGCTCGACGAGCGCTACCGTATATCACGTAAAGTACAGTTCGAAACATTCTTCTTTATGCGTTAATGAATTCCCCCGTTATCGGGTAGGGGTTTTCCCTAATTCAAAATGGGTGCTTATCCTGTCAAATAGAGGGATTTCCATATTTAAATATCTGCATCAGGCACTTACCTTTGTTGTATAAATTTTCATGGTTGAAGTTTAAGCATTTTTAGGTTGGGAAAAGGGATTTTATGGGTTAATATGGTTTAGTTTAGGTTAAGTAAGTTTTTCATGATTTTTTTCCCAACCTTTTTTTAAAAAATAACACGATGGAAAAAGAGAGAATTATTATTTACAAGGGGAAAAGTCAATCAATTAACGAATTCTTGTTTTCGAACCTGCACTTAGGTATATTTGATAACGAAGTGCTAAAGATTGAAAATGAAACCAAAATTAGGCTAATGGTATTCAATCGCTTGGATATGATACTTGATTTAAGTCGCAGTTTAATAGCCAATTAAATTATACTACAATGATAAACAACCTTTTAAAACAAATGAAAGCTGTGGTTGAAAATGCTTTAACCATATTGGTAACTTTAGCAAACAACAATCAACAAAATATAAAATTGGAAACCATTAGGGTTTACAATAAACGATATTAATAACCTGAGTTCGATGTACAATCTGAACTCGAAATTTTAAATCGAACTCAGGTTAATAGGTTTTTCAGGGAAAGAGGTAGATTTTATAAGTGGATGTAACCTGATTGGATTGATTCCAATCAGGTTTTTTTTGTGCTTATTTTGTGTAAAAATTCATTTCCGAGATGTATTGAAATACCGATGGATGCATAAAATGCCTAACATCTTTTCCGGCAGCTATCGATTGGCGAATAAAGGTTGAAGAAATTTCGATAAGCGGTGCATTAATTATAGTGCAATTATCCCCAAAATTGATGCTGCTATGGTCGAAGCCCGGTCGGGGGTAAACAATGAACCGGTAATCGCGTACAAGCACTTCCCAGTTCTTCCACTTTTTTAAACTCACATAATTATCGGCACCAATAATTAAAAAGAATTCGTTTTTGGGATTTTTCTCGCACAAGTAAGCCAGCGTATCGATGGTGTAATTGGGCTTGGGCAGGCTAAATTCGATATTCGATGCACGCAGCCTGAAGTCGTTACCGATGGCACGGTTTACCAGTTCCAACCGCTGATAATCGTCGAGCAGGTTCTTTTTCTTTTTAAGCGGATTGTGAGGGGTAACAACAAACCAAACCTGATCGACAGGGCCAAATTCAACCAAATAATTAGCAATAGCCGTATGCCCAATGTGGATGGGGTTAAAAGATCCGAAAAAGAGTCCAATTTTCATTGCTCAAATTATTTTTGCTTATTCAAAAGCTAAAACAATATTTATTGAATAAAATCTCCAATAATTTTTTCTGCTTCAATGAGTGCATTCTCAAGCTTGTCGTTTACAATAATCACATCGAAGCGGGGCGCAAAGCTAAGTTCATATTTGGCTTTTTCGATGCGTGTTTTTATAACTTCGGCACTATCGGTTGATCGCATGCTTAGCCTTTTTTCAAGCTCTTCGACTGATGGAGCCTGAACAAAAACCGACAATGCTTCGCTTCCGTAATAATTTTTAATATTGCACCCGCCAACAACATCAACATCGAAAACTACATTTTTGCCTTCGTTCCTGATTCGTTCAACTTCGCTTTTTAATGTGCCATAGTAGTTGTCGGTATAAACTTCTTCCCATTCGAGAAATTCATTGTTTTCAATTTTTTTCCGAAATTCGTCGGCACTTATGAAATAATAATCTTTGCCATTTACCTCTTTTCCACGCGGGCTACGGCTTGTGGCCGACACTGAGAACTCTAAGTTGAAACCTATATTAAGTAAATGTTTTACTATTGTTGTTTTTCCTGAGCCCGATGGAGCTGAAAATATTATTAATTTTCCTTTTTTCATGAATACTTATAACACGTTTAACGATTGCTCTTTGATTCTTTCGAGCGCATCTTTCATTTGAATAACCAGTTTTTGAATTTCGGCATGGTTGGCCTTCGAGCCCATGGTGTTGATTTCGCGTCCAATTTCTTGAGAAATAAAACCCAATTTTTTGCCGGGTGTTGGTTCTTTTAGTGTGTCCATAAAATATTTGCAATGGTTTTCTAATCGAACCTTTTCTTCGTTTATATCTAGTTTTTCGA
>DAOSWJ010000359.1:0-3268 GCA_035380005.1 Prolixibacteraceae bacterium
GGTGAACTGGACCGATCATGGCGCAGTGGCTTCGTTAAAAGATTTTAAATGGAATGAAAAAACCAACGGTGCATGGGCTCCCCAATGCATCGAACGTAACGGCAAATTCTACCTATATGTGCCTATTCATGGCGAAGGGGTATCGGTTTTGGTATCCGACTCGCCAACTGGCCCGTTTACCGACCCAATTGGGAAGCGCCTTGTCGATAGCGACCATATATGGCAGGATATTGACCCAACAGTTGCCATTGACGATAACGGACAAGCTTACCTGTATTGGGGAAACCCCGGACTGTGGTATGTGAAACTGAACGAAGATATGGTTTCGTACGACCACAGCATTGGCGATAACGGGATTGTTTCAATCGAAATGACTACCGAGGCTTTTGGAAGTCAGCAAGGTCGCGATGGAAAAGAACGTGCTTCGTATACCGAAGGTCCATGGTTTTACAAACGGAACAATTTGTATTACATGATTTATGCCGCTAAAGGTATTCCTGAATACATTGCATATTCAACAGCACCAACAGCCGACGGTCCCTGGACATACCGCGGAATCATTATGGAACGCGCCGATCTCCTCGCTTTTACCAATCACGCGGGCATTATTGATTTTAAAGGAAATTCCTATTTCTTTTATCACGACCAGGCCTTATCGAAAGGCGAAGGATTTAAACGTTCTGTTAGTGTTGAGCAGTTCAACTACAATGCCGATGGCAGCATACCGCTAATTACCCCAACAAAAGAAGGTGTAAAAAAGAGCGTTTCTTCGATCAACCCCTACACACGTGTGCAAGCCGAAACCATTGCATGGAGCGAAGGTTTGAAAACTTCGGGCAACAGTCAGTCAGGTGTTTACGTAAGTCAGATTAATAATAGTGACTACCTTATCGTTCGTAGTGTTGATTTTGGTAAAGGAGCAAAAACTTTCGAAGCTTGTGTGGCATCAGCTTCAGAGGGTGGCCAAATCGAAATCCGCTTGGACAATAGCAATGGCGAGTTACTTGGCACTATCGATGTGAAAAACACCGGTGGCGAAAAAAACTGGGCAACAGTAAAAGGAAAAGTGAAAAAAATAACTGGTGTTCACGATATCTGTCTGGTTTTTAAAGGAGGCGAAGGTGAGTTGTTTAATTTCGATTGGTGGGTTTTGAAATAAAACCAGAATTAAGAAATCTAATTATGAATAAAATTATAATAGTAACTGCCTTAGCTTTTTTATTTTTTACGGCATGCCAATCGGGTTCGAATTTCGAAAAAGGCCCGAATGGACTTACACTGAAACTGAAAGAAGGTACGCTTGGGCTTTATCCGCTTTCGGATAACACGGTTCGCGTGCAGTTTTTCGAAGGTGAGAAAACAAGCCATCCCGAATTTGTGTTGATCAATGAATATGTAACTCCTAAATTCGATGTTTTTGAAACAGGTAGTACTGTTCGTTTGTCACTGAAAGAGCTTGTGGTTGAGGTGGATAAAAAAACAGGCGATTTAATGTTTATCGATAGCCTTGGGAAGGTTATTTTGAAAGAAAAAGCAGGTTCGCGTTTACTCAAGCCCGATTCACTTATGGGCGAACCGTGTTTCAGGGTCGAACAAACTTTTCATTCGCCCGACGACGAATCGATTTTTGGCCTGGGACAGTTTCAGGATGGCCACTACAATATAAAAGGTGTAAGTCGCCGATTAACCCAAGTGAACAGTCAAATTGCTATTCCGTTTATTTATTCAAGCAAAGGGTATGGCTTGCTGTGGCATCAATATGGTTTAACCGATTTTAATCCGGCCGATAATTTTGTGACACTGGTAAAACAGGAAAAACCTGCCGAGAGCGAAAACCTGGTCGAAGTAACCACAACCGCCGGAACGCAAAAAGTGTCTCAAAATCAAAGCTTGTACATCGGAAAATTCAGTGTTCCAACCGATGGAGAATATTCTCTATTCCTCGATTTGGGCGCTATGGGCAATCGACATTACGTGGTAATCGACGGTAAGCCATGCATCGATCAAAGCAATATGTGGCTGCCACCCACTGCCGGAGCCTTGCTTCATCTGAAAGCCGGCGAACACGAGGTGCAATTGGTTTGCAAGGCCGACAATCAGCCTAAACTTTCGTGGAAACTCAAAGAGAATAGCACAACATTCCGTTCACCCCATGCACAAATGCTCGACTATGTGGTGTTTGCAGGTTCGGCCGACGAGGTAATTGCTTCGTACCGAAACTTGTCGGGACATGCTCCTATGTTTCCAAAGTGGGCTTATGGCTTTTGGCAATGCCGCGAACGTTATACTTCGGCAAGTCACTTGGTTGAAACAGTCAAGGAATTCCGAAAACGTCAATTGCCAATGGATGTAATTGTTCAGGATTGGCAATATTGGGGCAGCCGTGGTTGGGGTGTGCCGCAATTCGACGAAACAAATTATCCAAATCCTTCGGAGTTCATCAAAGAGATTCACGATTTGAATGCCCATTTCAACATTTCCATTTGGAGCAACCCCGATAAGAATTCTGAAATTGGCAAGCAATATGTGGCCAACAAGCGCTTCATTGGCGATACCAAATGGCTCGATTATTTTAATCCCGATACACGAAAGGAATATTGGAATACGCTGAAAGAGAATATGTTCGATAATGGAGTCGATTCGTGGTGGATGGATGCCGTTGAGCCCGAAAACGATGCCTTGACAGGTACACTTACCCATATTGGTCCGGGCGATTTTTATCGCTTAACTTACCCGCTAATGGTGAGCAAAGCTGTTTACGAAGGCCAGCGCGCAAGTTCTAATGAAAAGCGTGTTTGCATTCTTACCCGGTCGGCCTTTTCGGGGCAGCAACGCTATGGGGTTATTAACTGGTCGGGCGATATTGGAGGCGACTGGGACACCTACCGTCGCCAGATTGTGGCAGGTTTGAATTTCACCATCAGTGGTTTGCCCTACTGGACTACCGATATTGGTGGCTTCTTCCGTCCTGGACATTCACAATATACCGACGAAAATTTCCACGAATTGCTCCTGCGTTGGTATCAATGGAGCGTGTTCAATCCAATTTTCCGCATGCATGGTTACATGAGTGAAACTGAGCCTTGGAAATATGGTCAAAAGGTAGAAGACAATATGCGAAAAATGCTGAACCTGCGCTATCAACTTTTGCCCTATATCTATTCCGAAGCATGGCAGATTAGCCAAGGTTCAACCATTATGAGGCCGTTGGTGATGGATTTCGCTAACGATGCCGAGGCTGTGAAACAGGCCTACGAGTTTATGTTTG
>DAOSWJ010000360.1:0-2044 GCA_035380005.1 Prolixibacteraceae bacterium
GCTTTGTCAATTAAAGGAGCAGGTAAAAATGGAGCAATCGTTTTGAGTATTTGTCCCTCGTTCAGTTTTTTTATTGCAGCCAAAACAACATGTACCGGGTGTTCGCCAGCATTCAGCATATCGCGTGTGTCAATTATTTCGGCAATATTTGAATAGTTGAACCATTCGGGTTGCTTGATAACAAATTGCGAATCGCTGTCGTTTTCAACTTCGATATTGCTTTGCCCGGCTTCTTCGCGCAGGCAGTTCACCAATGTTTCGACATTTAGGTTGGCAATGTTAGCTGCTTGCCCTATGGTGGTTATGCGGGCTATTGTTTTTCGCAATACCGGGTTCTTAAGCTTTTTGAAGGGTGGAGCCATTTCAATCAGTACTTCTTCTAACTCGGGAAAGGCATCGAGCAGTTCGCTTATTTTTGTTTTTGGAGTTATCAGTAAATGTTCCATAATTGTTTTTCTTTATTTATCGTACGACAATATTCTGCGCTCGCCTTCGAGTGCGCGCGCATTGGTTAAATCTTGCGATACTTCGAGTGTGCCAAGGTATTCTCCATTTTCACCTTTTAATGCATAGTATTCAATAAGAATGAATTTCCCCCTCATCTGTATCCAGAACGATGCTTTCTCTTCTTTTCCAGCTTTGAAAT
Source organism: Prolixibacteraceae bacterium (assembly GCA_035380005.1). Taxonomy (GTDB): domain Bacteria; phylum Bacteroidota; class Bacteroidia; order Bacteroidales; family Prolixibacteraceae; genus Roseimarinus. The sequence continues at coordinate 647 of DAOSWJ010000360.1, forward strand.
CTTCGAGAATTTTTTCAACAATGTGTACGCTGCCCGGAGGGTGGCAAAGGCGAACATCGCGGTTAATAATTGATCGGCTTCGGGTAAAAATGCGCTCACTGCCTTGTGTAAAATATTTAACTTTGTCGTTTCGGTCAACAAAGGTCATATCAACAGGAATGGTATTCATAATGGCCATTAGTTCCTGTGGCGTAAAACTGCCCGATGGAAGTTGTATGTTTCCGCTATTGTTGAGCCCCTGAGCGGTATTGTTTTCGGTATTCATACTTTCGAAACCTTCAGGCTTCCAATCGGTTTGTGGGTCGTAAAGCGTAAATCCAATTTCGATGGTTTGCTGGTGTATGTTCCACCAATCTTCAACGGTTAGTGTATCCATAGCCATAGGGAATAAAATGTCTTCTTCCTTTTTGACCATTTCTGAAAGTTCTTTCAATACAGGCAGAAAAACCAATTCGAGCGATTCCTGTAAATCATTTTTGCTAAGCGCCTCTTCGCGTAAAATATCGATGCAGCCTTTTAAGTGGTCGCGTATTTCGTCGTGTTTGCCCCACATTACTTTTGGTGGGCCGGTTATCTCACGTTTCTCGAGATAAGGAAACACCAAGTACTCTTTGCGCTGATAATGTTTATCAACATCCATTAACTCGTTAAAGCAGCTTTGTAATGCTAAAGCCCTTTGTTTAAACTCATTGTCGGGCAATTGGTTGAGCGAGTTAAGCAAGCCGTATGTTTTGTTTATTACTTCGAGCAAGGCTTTGTTTTCTTGTATGAATACATCAACAGGGTGGCCTTGAGGTATTTCCATCGCACCACTTTGATCGATGCTGCCATCGAGCACTTCGCCATGTATGTCGCAAAGTTGTAATACTTCTTCCTCGGGCAAGCCTTCGGCTATCAGTTCTTGCTCTACTTCAACTACTTCGCCATAAGGTATGTTGCTCAGGCTTTCACGTAGTTCTTGTTTTACCTGTTGAGGATTATGCCCCATGTGCAGTTTAAGTATCAGCTCTTTCAGCTTTTCTTTCCTGTAGTCGGAATTGTTTATTAATTCGCTCATATCTAATTATTTTGTTTCCTATAAAATTATGCAATGCTTTTGTTTATGTCAAGTTTTTTCTTTTTTCGACGATATTTTTTTCGCCATAAAAGGTAACCGCTAATTACAACAACTACACCGGCAAGGCTTGTTAAAGGAACAATTAAAATGTAAAAATTGCCCAAAATAAAGTTAAATAAACGGCCTGTATGCATTTCGAGCGAAAAGTTCCAAAGCGAAATGTTTGAATTTTCGATAATTGATTGGGGCATTTGCGGAGCAGTTGCTTTGTGCCAAAGCGGAATTGCACCTTGGTCGTAATCAACCATAAAACGGTTTTTGTTGTGGTCGGTAAGCATGCC
>DAOSWJ010000360.1:2144-3267 GCA_035380005.1 Prolixibacteraceae bacterium
AAAAAGCGTTGTGTTTCGGTATCCCAAAGCAAGTCGCGCAATTTATCGTACCATGGGTTTGGCTGGTCGAGGTGAGAATGTTTAATGGGTTTTACTCGCGAGTTGGCTATGGCAATTAGCATAGGCGGGCGTAAAAACATTCCGGTGAAATAAAGTATTACCAGTAAAACAAAAGTCCATTCGCCAATGTGGTTGTGCCATTTCAACGTCCAACGGTTTATGCTGGCCATTTTAATGAATTGTTTGCCTTGTTTTACACGTTTTACAATAATTCCGGGGAAAAAGAAATAAACAATTCCGGTAACAGAAAGAAAAATGGTAACTAAGCCAAGTAAATCGACAAACAGCTTTCCGGGTAAGCCAAAAATTTCGCCTGAATGTATTTGCCATATTGTTTTAAATAGTGTTACCTCATTGATATATCCAATCGGAGCGTCGAGCTCTATTTTTTCAAAATTGGTTTTGTTACCGTTCGATTTTCCTCTGAACAGATAAGATCGGTTTATGGCATAAACAGTGTCGTTAACACATTCAATAGCGGTGAAACGTTTATTTGATACGTCGAGATCGAATTTCTCCCACTGTTTTTTCTCCCATTCGTAAACATAAAGGCCAAATTGAGTAGCAGCATATAAATGTCCTTTATTGGTTTTAAGTATATCAAAAGTTTTTCGCTTGTCGCTGCCTTTGGGTAACCCATTTTCAAAAGGTTCAAAACGCTCAAATAACGAATCGGTAAGCCATATGCCCAAATTACCAAATATTAAAACGCTGTCGGGGGCTATGCTAATATTTCCTTTAAATGAGCTGTTATTCCAGTTTTTGTAAGCATACTCGGCAGGCAAAAATTTTCGATTGATATCAATAGGAGCGAAAAATTCCCTGTGGTTCATAATAATGCCGGTGAAACCAAAGTACAGCAATAAAAACGAAATAATCAGGCCTGGCCAACGATGTAACTTTTTATAGGTACGCCCTTTTTGTTTTCTTTTTTCCATTAAAAAAAATTGGTTTTATTAATAAGAAGCCAATGAATAGATTTGTTATGTGTTTTTCGACAATGTGTTAAGTACAGCTTCGCCTCTTTCGATTTTTGCTGCTAATGATTGTATGGTTTCGGTTT
>DAOSWJ010000361.1:0-3226 GCA_035380005.1 Prolixibacteraceae bacterium
AACGTGGCGAACATGGCTCGCGACAAAATAACTCGCTGGCCAATCCGGTTTTCCGAAAGCTTTCATCAAAAATTGTGACCGAAATGGCCAAACGATATGGCAAACATCCAGCAATTTGGGGCTGGCAACTCGACAATGAACCCGAAGCAAAAGAAGATTACAGCCCATCGGCTCAAACTGCTTTCCGCCTTTGGTTGAAAAACAAATACCAGAACATTAACGAGTTGAACAAAGCTTGGGGAACAGCTTTTTGGAGCCTACGCTACAGTAATTTCAACGAAATACGCATACACAACACAGCTGCTATTGTTTGGTGGGGCAACAACCCACATGCCTTGCTCGACTTTAAACGCTTTACAGCTCAAGTACAGGCCGATTTCCTCGACGAACAAGCAACTGTTTTAAGGCAACACATTTCCGAAAATCAATTCATTACAACCAATTACGTAGCCGTTGCCAATAACGCCGATCCACGTTTAACAAAAAACCTCGACTTTATAGCCTATACATCGTATCCGAACAACGGTAGCCCCAACCTGGGCGAAAACGGTTTCAGGCTCGGAAACCCATACAACCTGCTTTTGGCCAACGATTATTTCAGACCTATAAAAGGAACAACGGGCGTACTCGAAATACAACCCGGGCAAGTAAATTGGGCCAATGTAAACCCCTTGCTCATGCCCGGAACTGTACGCATGTGGCTTTGGCACGCCACCGCATCGGGAGCAAGGCTTGCCAGCTCGTACCGCTACCGGCAGGTACTTTACGGTGTTGAACAATACCATTCAGGCATTATGCAAAATGATGGGGTAAGCCCTTCGGAAGGCGGAAAAGAATACATTCAGTTTATAAAGGAAATAAAACAACTCGAAGCCTTGGGCTTAAGCACCACCGAACCCGAAAGCTATTCCAAAAAAAGAACGGCCATTTTATGGAGCCATCCAAACATGTGGGATCACCAGCGGCAATCCCAAAACAACAACTGGAACATCTCGAACCACATAGCCAAATACCATAAAACCTTAATGCAACTTGGTGCGCCTGTCGATATCATTTCTGAAAGCGACGACTTTGACAAATACCGTTTTATGGTTGTTCCGGCCTATCAAGCGGTCGATTCGGGATTGGTACAACGTTGGACCGAATATGTTGAAAATGGCGGCAATTTGGTACTTACATGCCGCACAGCCAGTAAAAACCGTATGGGACATTTTTGGGAAGCAGGCTGGAGTGCGCCCATTTATGAACTGATTGGAGCAAAAATAAACGCATACGACATGCTCCCGCCCTACAAACAAGCATATGTAACTACCGGTAACGAACAATACGAATGGAACATTTGGGGCGATTTACTCGAAGCCGATAACGAAGCTTACATTTTGGCCTATTATTCCGACCAGTTTTATATTGGCGCTGCTGCCGTTACACAAAGACAATTGGGTAAGGGCACTATTAGCTACATTGGTGTCGATACCCAAAATGGTGAACTAGAAAAAGCAATGCTTGCCAATTTATTCAAAACCAACAAGCTAACAACTAATAATTATCCCGAAGGATTAATGGTTTATTGGCGCAATGGTTTTTGGATAGCCGTTAACTATCGATCGGAATCTTACAGCATGAATTTACCATCGAAAGCAAAAGTTATTATTGGCGAAACCAATATACCACCTGCGGGAGTGCTGGTTTGGAAAGAATAATGATACGAGAATGTCAAATTTAACTTCAATCATTAAGATAAGCACAATAATTTTATAAACTCCTTCTTTGCAACTTAGTGTCTTTGCGGTTTTAAAAAAACTAATCGCGCTCCATCAGCATTTCGAGGGTTTCCTCTGTAATCAGAAAAACTTCGTTATTATAAAGCGTATATTGCACCAAACCATACTTCTTACTGTATAAAAATGAATAAACATTCTTCTTACATACAGAATCTAGTGGATAAGTTAACTCACTAATTCCCTTAACTATATATTTACCAACTTTCAATTCTCTGCCGCCAGATCCACCCCCAAGCAAAATACCCCCGGGATATATGGGATCTTTAAAACCACTTCCCAAGCTAAGAGCAGTTACAAAATACTCTCCAGGCAGTATTGTTGAAGCAAACATATAGCATGAGTCATTATTACAATTGATCTGTTTGATTAAAGAGAAGTAACGTTGTCTATCTAAATAATCACTCACGCAACCGTCATCTTCGTTTACTTGATATAGCTTAGCAGTTTCAACAAAAAACGAATCGACACCAGCTGAACTTTTAAAAATAAGCGTATCGCCTACCTGAAACAAAGGTGGCTTTTCGGGATGAATAGTTGTATCAACAAAAAACAAGTTGCATTTTGTGAACCCAAAAACTATGGCCGAAAAAACTACCAAAACACTAATTATTCTTAACAACTTTGTGATTCTCTTCATAAGTATCAATTATTTTCGCTTTTAATATATAATTCCGTTCCTACGGAACTCACCGAAGAGAGCTGGAGCCTTTCCCCCGGATTAAAATCCGGCGTTACAATATTTATCGTTCCTAACGGAACTTTAACCCAAAACTAGTCTCGCTCCATCAGCATTTCGAGGCTTTCCTCTGTAATCAGAAAAACTTCGTTATTAAATAGTTTGTACTGAACCAACCCATACTTCTTACTGTATAAAAATGAATAAACATTTTTCTTACATACTGAATCTAGTGGATAAGTTAACTCGCTAATTCCTTTAATTATATATTTACCAACTTTCAATTCTCTGCCGCCAGATCCACCTCCAAGCAAAATACCCCCGGGATATATGGGATCTTTAAAACCGCTTCCCAAGCTAAGAGCAGTTACAAAATACTCTCCAGGCAGTATTGTTGAAGCAAACATATAGCATGAGTCATTATTACAATTGATCTGTTTGATTAAAGAGAAGTAACGTTGTCTATCTAAATAATCACTCACGCAACCGTCATCTTCGTTTACTTGATATAGCTTAGCAGTTTCAACAAAAAAAGAATCGACATTAGCTGAACTTTTAAAAATAAGCGTATCGCCTACCTGAAACAAAGGTGGCTTTTCGGGATGAATTGTTGAGTCAACAAAAAACAAATTGCATTTTGTAAACCCAAAAACAATGGCCGAAAAAACAACCAAAACACTAATTATTCTTAACAATTTTGTGATTCTCTTCATAACTATGGCTTGCTCTAAATTAACACATTAACTTCAATCATCAATGTAAGCGCAAA
>DAOSWJ010000362.1:0-3223 GCA_035380005.1 Prolixibacteraceae bacterium
TGCCCAATTCGCCAGATGAGTTCCGTAGGAACGCAGCATTTAAACATCTAAAACAAAAAAAAGATGTAAAGCATCATCGACCTCTGCGAGGTCGCAGGATTATAGAGACCCATAAACCAATACCAACATTCGACCCAGCCGGGGTCAAACCCCTTATCATTTGCTTTTTCTACAAACATGTAATCCCTCCGGGATTCACAGCCCTCGTTTTCATCAACAAGCATATCATAAAACCACACAACTAAAGGTTTGACAAGTTACAAGCCACAGATTAAACTACATTATGCCACGTTGATCTCTGCGTCGATTCTGATTTCAGGTTTACTTATGTCGATGGCGCTTAAAGCTGAGAATAAGGCCAAAATTGTGAGTGAAATTATCATACTGCAAATTGTGCAGCGCACCAAAATATTTGTAGCAATTAGTAAAACGCTCAATTAACAAAGGTGCGGAGCACCGAAACATTTTATTGAGGTTGAGAAAAAGATGCGGAGCACCAAAACTTTATTCTGGATTAATAGAATGATGGGGCAGATGGGATTCGAAATTTGTGATTTGGATTTTGGATTTTGGAATTTCTCCACCTATGCCAAACTTTTGAAGCGCTCAATTGCTCTTTCTATTTCCGACACATCGGTTTTAAGCTGTACAACTAAATCGTGATATTTTACCATTCGGGTTTCTGAGTCAACCTTCTTCTCAATTAGCTCATTTTGCTTGGCATTTATTGAATCGAGTATGGCATTAATTTCTTTAATACTGTTTATGGTTTTATCTGAGATATCGATTATGGTATTGGTAATAACCTGAAAGCCCCTTCCATGCTCACCTGCCCTGGCAGCCTCAATCGATGCATTCAAACCCAATATTCGGGTTTCGTTTGAAATTCCCTTTACAAAGCGCAAAATCTTATCGGTTTGCTCAATTAACTGATAGAGCTCATTAATGGCAACAAACAGCGAAGCAAAATCGGTATTCAGCTTATCGTTTTGTTTACCCAAACTATCAATTTTCTCGTTTAATCGCTCCATCTCATCAATAAGCTGGTCGCTTTGGGTAACACGGTTGTGAATATCAGTATCAATTGTAACCAGGTGAGTAATTTCTCCTTGGTCATCTAAAACAGGCATCAGTGCGGTTTGTGTCCATATTTCACGACCATTTTTTGTAATATTCAGTGCTTCATATCGATAAGGCAATTTGGTCGCTTCAACTGTATCCAAACGGTGTTGAACATCGGGGCTAAACGATGTTTGGCGGTAATTGCTGCCCAAAGCGCGGATAAACTCCTCGTAGGTATATCCATACATATTTGTAAACCCTTCGTTTATCGACAATATATTGCCTCCTTTGTCCATCAACATAATAGCATTTGGACTTTGCAAAACCAATCGGGCTAACAATTCGGAACGCAAACATCCCTTTTGAAGTTTTTCACTTTCGAGCTGTAACACAAGCTTTTCAGCTTTAATTTGCTCCATTTCATCAGAAAAAATACGTTCTTTCGATTTCAGCTTACTCCATACACGAGCAAGTAATGTTACCGCAGCAATGGCAAGCGTTAACACAATAAGGTTTAAAATTAACATGGTTTTATTAGCTAAAGTAAAATAATACACAAAAGTAATAATACTTGCACAACATATATCTTTTTGGTAGTTTTTTAGCTTTTTTGCAATCTATTTGTTATTATTTTTTTAACATCAAAAGAAAAACAAAACATAAAAACGAACATCATTAAATGCAATTTGTTACCACCTTATTAACCTTTGCTTTTTCAAACCATCAATTTTTAGTTTCAATTGTTCAATCGTTATATTTGTATAGCATTTTAACTTTGCTGATTAACAAACAATCATAAATAAAACATAAATATCATGGCAGAATTTATTTATCAAAAACCTTTTCCGATAGAAAAAGACACCACACCTTATCGTTTGCTTACAAAAGAACATGTTTCGACAATTGAAGTTGACGGAAGGGAAATACTAAAAGTAGCCCCCGAAGGCTTGGAGCTGTTGGCTCGCGAAGCTATTGCCGATGTTTCGTTCTACCTCAGACCAACCCACTTGCAAAAGGTGAAAGATATTTTAAGCGACCCCGAAGCCACTGACAACGACCGCTTTGTGGCACACACCATGCTAATCAACCAGGTAGTATCGGCCGAAGGCGAACTACCTACCTGCCAGGATACAGGCACAGCCATCGTTCTTGGTAAAAAAGGCGAAAACGTTTATACAGGAGTTAACGATGCCAAGCATCTGTCAAAAGGTATTTTCGATACTTATTTGCACCGCAACCTTCGCTATTCACAGGTAGTGCCTTTCAGCATGATGGAAGAAAAAAACACAGGGACCAACCTGCCTGCTCAAATCGACATTTATGCCGAAGAAGGTAACAAATACGAATTTCTGTTCATTACCAAAGGTGGCGGATCTGGCAACAAAACATTCCTCTACCAACAAACAAAAGCTTTGTTGACCGATGAAGCTTTAACCAAGTTTGTGAAAGAAAAAATTAAAGACCTTGGAACATCGGCATGCCCTCCTTACCACTTGGCATTGGTTGTAGGCGGCACTTCGGCCGAAGCAACTTTAGCTGCTGTTAAAAAGGCATCGGCTGGTTATTTCGACCACTTACCTACCCAAGGCAACGAAGGCGGCCAAGCTTTCCGCGACCTCGAATGGGAAGAGAAAGTATTGAAAATATGCCAAGAAAGTGGCATTGGCGCTCAATTTGGCGGTAAATATTTTGTACACGACGTAAGGGTAATTCGCTTGCCACGTCACGCAGCTTCGTGCCCGGTTGGCCTTGGCGTTAGCTGTAGCGCCGACCGCAACATTAAAGCAAAAATTACCAAAGAAGGTATTTTTGTTGAAGAACTCGAGAAAAACCCACGCCGCTTTTTGCCCGAACGTGCTCCCGAATTGGCTGCTCCGGTTGAAATTGACCTCGACCGCCCAATGGACGAAGTATTGGCCGAACTTTCGAAATATCCGGTAAAGACACGCCTCAACTTAAAAGGCACGCTTATAGTAGCACGCGACATTGCACACGCGCAAATCAAAAAAATGATCGACGAAGGAAAACCAATGCCCGAATACTTCAAAAAACATCCGGTTTATTATGCCGGCCCTGCCAAAACCCCTAAAGGAATGGCATCGGGGAGCTTCGGACCAACCACTGCCGGCCGCATGGACTCCTACGTTGACGAATTCCAAAA
>DAOSWJ010000363.1:0-3220 GCA_035380005.1 Prolixibacteraceae bacterium
ACGTCGATGGCTCGTGCATGGTCTTCAACCCACAACCAGTCGCGTATGTTTTCGCCCTTGCCGTAAACGGGTAGTGGTTTATTGTTTTTGATGTTGTTGATGAACAGCGGGATCAACTTTTCGGGGAACTGGAACGAGCCATAATTGTTCGAACAGTTAGAAACCACAGCGGGCAAACCAAAAGTATCGTGGTAGGCACGCACAAAATGGTCGGAGCTGGCTTTTGATGCTGAATAAGGGCTGTGCGGATCGTAGGCCGTTTTTTCGGTAAACATGCCTTCGTTGCCCAACGAGCCATACACTTCGTCGGTCGATATATGGTAAAACAGTTTTCCGTCGGCCTTATCTTTCCAAATGCTACGGGCAGCGTTCAAAAGGTTCACGGTGCCAATCACGTTTGTAAAAACAAACTCGGTTGGGTTGGCAATTGACCGATCAACATGACTTTCGGCCGCCAAGTGGATCACCCCGTCGAAAAGGTGCGTTTCAAACAACTGCTGAATGAAAGGGGCATCAACAATGTCGCCCTTAACAAACTGGTAATTGGGCTGGTTTTCAATATCCTTCAGGTTGGCCAGATTACCGGCATAAGTAAGCTTGTCGAGGTTAACAATGTTGTATTGCGGATACTTAGTAACGAACAAACGTACAACGTGCGAGCCAATAAACCCTGCACCTCCGGTAATGAGAATGTTTTTCATTTTTTTAGTGTATTTATTTGTGATCAATTATATTGCGTTTTTATGTTGGGCTTGTTTTAAAAGGCTAATCCGGTTAAATATTTCTGATTTATTTCTTTTTTCTTCTTCAATATCGTAATCATCCTGAAGCCCCAACCAAAATTTGGGAGAATTGCCAAAATAATATCCAAGTCGCAAAGCGGTGTCTGCTGTAATTCTGCGGTATCCTTTTAATATTTGTGAAATACGTGTTTGAGGAATTTCTGTTTCTTTGGAAAGTCGGTATGCTGTAATATTCAAGGGATCAAGAAACTCCTCTTGTAAAATTTCACCTGGATGAATATTTGCTAATTTTTCCATTTCAAGCTCAATGTCATTTGTAATAATCAAATATCTCAACATTAAAAAACTAACTCAAAAGATAAGCAATTAAGAATGAGATTCAAAATCCCATCGCAATCTTTTTGGATGGAATTATTCAATTCCCCTCACATTTTTCTCCCATTTCCATGCCGAAAGTAGCGTTTCTTCCAAAGTAGCTTCGGCTTTCCATCCCAGTTCTTCGTTGGCGAAAGTGGTGTCGGCCCAAATCTTTTCAATGTCGCCGGCCCTACGGTCAACAATTTTATAGTTGAGCTTAACACCTGTTGCTTTTTCGAAACCGTTTACAATTTCGAGTACCGAATAACCGTTTCCGGTTCCAAGGTTGAACACTTCGTAGTTTGACTTGCTTTTACCATTTAGCATCCGTTTGATGGCTACCACATGTGCCTTTGCCAAATCGACCACGTTGATGTAGTCGCGAATGGCAGAACCGTCGGGGGTGTTGTAATCGTTACCAAAAACTTTTAGCTCGCCACGAAGGCCGGCAGCGGTTTGTGTAATAAAAGGCACCAGGTTTTGTGGTACGCCAAGTGGAAGTTCACCAATAAGCGCACTGGGGTGGGCGCCAATGGGGTTAAAATAGCGCAACGAAATGCCTTGTAATTGAGGGTAAGCATTTATGGCATCGTGCAAAATATCTTCGTTTACCCTTTTTGTATTGGCATAGGGCGATTCGGCATCTTTACGCGGGGTTTTTTCGGTAACGGGCAACACATCGGGCTGGCCATAAACAGTGCACGACGATGAAAAAACAATGTTCGAAACCCCAAACTTCAGCTGGCAATCGATCAGGTTCATGAGCGAAACCAAATTATTACGATAATACAACAAGGGTTTTTCAACCGATTCACCCACGGCCTTGCTGGCTGCAAAATGAATAATAGCTTTTATGTTGGTATATTTTTCGAAAAAGGCTTCGAGTTGATCATTGTCGGTAAGATCGAATTGTTCGAAAACAGGTTTAGTACCGGTAATTTTTTCAATATTATCGAGCACATCGGCCGACGAGTTGGATAAATTATCAACAATAACAGGTTCAAATCCCTCATTGATAAGCTCTACAACAGTGTGAGACCCTATATAACCGGTGCCTCCGGTAATTAAAATTTTTTGCTTCATGCTTTTTTGGTATCTAATAAGCCACAAAAATATAAAAAATACATGGTGATTTTTTTTGAACGGTAATTTAAGGTTATCAACAATTTATAAAATGTGTTGAAAAATAAGTTTTGCAACGCTGACTATTTTGTTTAATTTTGAATTCAGTTTTTACAAAAACATGGACTTAGCAAAACACATTAAATATCTTCTGCAGTTTCACGAATGCGTGATTATTCCAGGTTTTGGCGGCTTCATAAGCAGCTACAAACCTGCAACCTTCAATGCATCAAAACAACTTTTTACCCCACCGTCGAAGCAAGTTGTATTCAACTCAAAAATTACCAGCAACGACGGGCTTCTTATTAATCAATTGGTAGATGCTGAGCATTACGGATACCGACAAGCTCAACTTGCTGTTTTACACTACACCGATTGGTTGTACAAAAAATTGAACAGCGGGCTAAGTGTTGATCTCGAGAATTTGGGCAGCTTTAAATACAACGATCAAGGGCAGGTAATTTTTGAGGCAACAACCAGCTTTGAATTAATTGAAACATACGGATTACGGCCAATAAATTACCAAAGCCTTCATAAAAACATAAAAACAGCTGATTTTAAACCAAGGCCAGCAGTAAGAGCTATCAGACATAACAACAACTGGATCAAAGTAGCTGCCGGTGTTGCCATCGTATTGGGCCTATCGTTCTTTCCGTTAAAGAACAACGAAATGCACCTGCAAACCAGCAACCTGATACCAACACATATACTGAATACAACCGAACAGGCGGCTAACATTGAGAACATCTCAAGTACTTACGATACTTCAATTAACGACCAGCAAAGCACTGAAGTTGTAAATAAAGAAAAGGCGTCCTACATATTAGTTGGTGGCAGTTTTGAGTTTATCGAAAATGCCCAAAGTTTATGCAGCGAATTAATATCAAAGGGACATCAAACTGAAATTCTTTTGCTCGAAAATGGCTATTTCAGAGTTGCTATCGATTCTTACTTCGATAAAAACGAGGCCATTGAAGCGATGAAGTCATATCGTGCAA
>DAOSWJ010000364.1:0-3218 GCA_035380005.1 Prolixibacteraceae bacterium
CATTGTTTTGCCCAAAAGGGAAGAGGTTAAGCCACAACCACCCAGAGAAATTCAGATTTCGTAACAAGCAATTTAACTGCCGGGATGTATGTTCCGGCAGTTTTTTTATTATCTCAAAAACTAGTACAGAAATCCAAAAAGCCACAGGGGTATTACATTGTCGAATCCGGTTGCTATATCGTCCATAACAATATACGAATCAGGCACATTGGCAATTTGTTTTTTCTTTTTGTTTTTTCCGCCCACTTCAAAGGTATGTTGGCCATTTACCAAAAAATCGGCATTTGGAGAGGCATTAACCTCGGCCATGCGACTTACCTGGTTATAGAAAAATGTTTCGCGAACATTACCAATTTCGACATTATTTCCAACCATATTGTACAGCAACGATGGGTTTTGAAGGTAAATTTTTTCGGGTTTACCCAGGTTGCCCATACCATTGTTCGTGGGGTGTAACAATAGAATCAATTCGGCATCGCTTAAATAGCTCATGTAGTTTTTTAATGTGTTGATACTTATTCCGCTTCGTTGGCTAATTGCTGTGTAATTGGGCTTAAATGGTACCGACGATGCTATAATTTGCAAAAGCCTTTTCATTGCTACTATGTTCGAAATCTGAACTTGTTCGTATTGGGGGATGTCAACATCGAGAATAAGGTGTACTGCCTGTTCGAGCTTGCTTTGATAAGTATTTCTGTTTTTGAGGTAAAACGGGTAATATCCGTGTTGAAGGTATTGTTCAAAAAAAGCTAAAGGTTTTATTTTAGTTATGATTTCGGCTGCTATTTGCCGGTGGTTTTTAAGCAAATCGTCGAAATTTATGGGTTCGAATTTTTCCCCTGTTTCAAAATTTACAAATTCTCTTAACGATAGCCCGCACATATTGTAGATGACGGCCCTGCGGCTTAAATCGGCTTTTCCCCTGTTTATTTCCAATAACGACGAACCGGTAAAAATTACTTTCAAATCGGGAAAGTCGTCGTATATGTTTTTTAATTCAACCGACCAGTTTGGATAGCGGTGTACTTCGTCGAGCACCAACAGTTTCCCCCCTTTTTGGTGAAAAGTGGTTGCAAAATCGTACAGTTTATTGTCGATAAAATATAAATGATCGAGTGAGGTGTATAAAACCTGATTGTTGAGTGCGTAGTTTTTTTTAATGTGCTGGAGCAAAAGTGTAGTTTTGCCAACTCCACGAGCTCCTTTTAGACCAATAAGTTGATTGTTCCAATCAATTTCTTGCTCAAACAGGCGTGTTGTTCGCACCTGTGTTCGCGCATACTTTTCGGTAAAACGTTGAAATAGAACATCCATATCATTCTTTTTTGTGCTTCCAAAGGTATAATTATTTTTCAAATTAATCAATATATTGACAGAAAAAACTCAAAAACAATCAACGCATTGATTGATATTGTGTGTTATTATGTCATTGCACTGATTAAAAATCATGTAAATTTATAATTAGAATGATTGATTTTGATAATTGAAATATCCCGAAAAGTGAATGTTACCGTCAAGCTAAAATGGCAATTTGCTTAAATCGACATTACCACCTGATAGTATAATGCCAACTTTTTGGCCTTTAACATCAATTTTGTTTTCGATTATGGCGGCCAAGGGAACAGCCGACGATGGTTCAATAATAATTTTCATCCGTTCCCAAACCATACGCATGGCTGCAACAATTGCTGTTTCGGAAACGGTAACTACAGCATCGACATGTTTTTTGATAATTTGGTAATTCAATTGGCCAAGTGAAGTAAGCAAGCCGTCGGCTATGGTTTTGGGGTTAATTGAGGGGACAATTTCGTTACCGTAAAACGAACGGAAAGCATCGTCGGCACCAGCAGGTTCGCAAGCAATTACTTTACTTGAACTTAATAATGCTTTGGTACTTATGGCGGTACCCGATAGCAGTCCGCCACCGCCAACCGGACATAGAATCAGATCGAGGTATTCGGTATCTTCAATTAATTCTTTTGCGGCTGTTCCTTGGCCTGCAATTACATAAAAATTGTTGTAAGGATGAATTTCGGTAGCTCCTGTGTTGGCAATCACTTTTGCCAATGTATTTTCGCGCGCTTGCAGGTTGGCTTTACAAAAAGTAATGTTTGCCCCGTAGCTTTTAACCGCTTCGATTTTTACTGCAGGGGCATTTTCGGGCATAACCACATGGGCAGTTATACTCCGTTTTTGTGCAGCCAAAGCCAGGGCGGCAGCATGGTTCCCCGATGAGTGGGTGGCTACACCTTTAAGGGCATAGGCCTGGCAAAGCGATTGAACAGCATTGGTAGCTCCGCGGTATTTAAAAGCGCCCACTTTCTGAAAGTTTTCGCACTTGAAAAATAGCTCAGCCCCGGTAATGTGGTTAATGCTTTTAGAGCTTAACACCGGCGTATGATGTACAAAAGCTTGAATAAGTTGGTGAGCCTTTTCGATATCGCTAAAAACAGGCAAATGCGCTTCCATTGTCTTTTTTTTAAATTTTAAATGAAAGTGCAATTTAGGTGTTTTTGTATTCCTTTCAAAGGTAGAAAAACGGCTAATTAATGCCTTTTATTTTCTTATACTGCTTAATCAGTTTTCCCAATTCCTTTTTTTTCTGCCGGCGTTCGGCAATGGTCGATTCGTAATGTTGTTGTTCACGCTGAAGTTTTAGATAATTATCGTACATCATTTGATCGATGGTTCCATTTTTTACTGCTTCGATAATCGCACAGCCCTTTTCGGTAGTGTGAGTGCAGTTGGCAAAACGGCATTCTTCGGCCAGTACAAGTAGTTGATCGAAAGTAGTTTCGAGCCCATTGGCTGCATCGGCAATGCCAACTTCCCTCATGCCAGGATTGTCGATTATTATTCCCCCGTTATCGAGTACTTGCAATTCGCGATGCGTGGTAACATGTCGGCCTTTGTTGGTGCTTGTGCTAATGGTATCGGTTTGCATAAATTCTTTGCCCAAAAGGGTATTAAGCAAACTCGATTTTCCAACCCCCGATGAGCCAAGCAAACAGTAGGTTTTTCCTTTTTCGATGTTGGCTTTTAACTGATCGATTCCTTCTTGCGACTGGTTACTGATGGCATAAACAGCGATATTCTTTATTCGACTTTTAATGCTACGTACAATAGTGTTTATGCTGTCATTATCGAGCAAGTCTATTTTATTCAGAATGATGATTGGCTCAACGCCTGCTGAGTTGCAAATGGCCAAATAGCGTTCA
>DAOSWJ010000365.1:0-3213 GCA_035380005.1 Prolixibacteraceae bacterium
ATAATCATAGTTGCTAAATTTGCGGGTAAAATTGTTGGGTGCAAAATTGCGTACAACCGTTATTTCGATGGGTCTATCTATTCATGGCTTGGTGCTGTGTTGCCTCCATTTCGTAATCAAGGAGTTGCTTTGGGGTTGTTAAATAAATTAGAAGAACAAGCACGTTTGAAATTTTTTAGGTCAATTCGGTTTAAAACACGAAATAAACATGTTGATATGCTTCGTTTTGCGTTAAAAAATGGCTTTCATGTAATTGGTTTCGAAGCAAAAAAACCAGAAACTGAGTCGAGAATTGAATTGTTTAAACCAATTGAAGATGGTAAAGAATGAGCATTGGATAACTTGCAGCAAATGTGGTCATCGATATTTGGAACATGACCTTGAACGGGTATGTTCCAATTGTTTTGCATGTGTATCGTGCCGCATTTATAAATGTTGGAACTGTAATTCCGAAATTGTTGTTGTGCCAATGAAAAGAGAAAGGACCCATGTGAAAAATAAGCCCAAGAACTAATCTAAATTTGGGGTATCGAAAAATAAAAAATTGATCCTTTCCCCGGTGTACTTTCTGCCCAAATTTTTCCTTTGTGGTGTTTTATAAATTCGTAGCAAATGTTTAAGCCCAATCCGGTGCCCTTTTCGTTGGCTGTTCCATTGGTTTTATATTTTGAATCGATCCTGAAAAGTTTTTTAAGATTTTTGGGATCAATACCAACTCCATTATCTTCAATTTTTCCATAAAAGTTTTTTTCGTCGGTATAGGCGTCAATTTTTATTTCACCTCCTTGATTGGTGAACTTTATGCTGTTATTGATCAGATTCCGAAAAATTGTTTCGAGCATCTTTGCATCGGCTTTTATTTGAACCTCTTCGGTGAAAACTTTAATTAATTCAATTGATTTTGATTTAGCAGCTGTGGATAAAAGATTAATGCTGTTATCTATTAATTGGTTTACAATTACATTTTCGCAATTGATTTTTAAATCGCCTGTTTGTGCAATGTTCCATTCCAATAAATTGTCGAGCAGTTGGTTGATGTTTGTTGTTGATTGGTGTATGTCGTTTGCCATATTCCGTCTTTCTTCGGCACTAAGTTTATCGTAATAATCCGATAACAGTTTGCTAAAACCAATTACATGATGAAATGGGTTTTGCAGATCGTGTGCCAGAATGGAGAAAAACCGGTCCTTAAGTTGGTTCGATAGCATTAACTCGTGCCTCGATTGTTGAAGCTTTTTGTTGGCTTTTTCTATTTCGGCATTTACAATAATCAGTTTATCGTTTTGTTTTTCAATTTGAATGTTTTTTTCAGCCAATAGCTTATTCGCTTTATTTTTTTGCCTGTAATAAATGAATATTGTAGCTACAATTGCTATCAAAAATACAATAAATATGAGTGCAATTTGGAACTGTCGAATCTTAAGGCTTATATTGTAGGTCTGCTTTAAACTTTCCGATTTAAGGGTGTTTAATTCGTTTTCGATTATGCTTAATTCGTATTTCGATTTCAAATTGGCAATTTCTTTTTCTTTCTCTATGCTGTAAATACTGTCATTTAAGCTGATGTATTGTTTAGTTAGTTGGTATGCTTTTTTATAATTCTGATTGTTGTATTCAAATTCCGACAAGTCGAATAGAACATCGATGAGTATATCGTTGAAATTGTGTTCCGAAGCTGTTTTTAATGCATTCTCGAAATGCTGCTGCGCTTTTTGTTTGTTGTTATCAATTGCATAAATTGCTGCTAAACCGTATTCGCTTTTAGCAATTCCAAATGGATAGTTTTCGGCTTTAAAACCATTATTTGCAAGGGTGTAGTAGTAAAGTGCCGAGTCGATGTTGTTGCCGTGTTCATATAGGCTTGCAATATTGTTTAGTACAAATGAGTAGGTGAATTGATCGTTAAGTTGATTGAATATTTTGCCGGCTTTTTCATAGTAGGAAATTGCTTTGTCGGTTTGATCCATTTTGCGATACGATATGCCAAGAGCGTTGTATATATTTCCTAAACGGGTTGAATCGCTTATTTGTAAAGCAATTTCAATTGCTTCGTTGCTTAGTTTAATACTCTTTTCAAAATCGTTGGTTCGATTATAAACATTTAAAATGTTGGTTAATATCATTAGTTTTTGGTGTAGAACGTCGTAGCAGGGATTTCGAACCTGATTGGCAATAAGGATTCCCTGAGTTAAGAACTTGAGCGATTCGCTGTTGTTTTCTTCAAGGTTATGAATTAGTCCAATGCTGTTTAAACTTCGAAGCCAATATATTGTGTCGTTTAGTTGTTCGAAAGCTACATTGGTTTCAGTGTATAATTCGATGGCTGTTTTAAAATCATTTTCATAGTAGTGGCAATCGGCCAATAGATATTTAAGAATGGCTTCGTTGTGCGCATTCATTTCTTTTTTTGCCAATTCTATTCCTGCTGATATTTCTTTTCGTGCCAGTTCTGTTTGTCCTTCTGCTACCAGTTCGATTGCTTTTTTGGTGAAATGGTCGCTAGTAAAAGTTTGATGGTTAGTGTTTTGGGAGAATAGGTTGTGCGAATTGATTATTATTAAAATTGAAAATAAAACATGAAGCTTTTTGAGTTGAAATTTGCACATGGGCCGATGCTTTTTAAAGTTCTGCTTATTTTATACAAATAGAGGCTTAAGTTTTAATGCAATTTGTTCAAGTAGTTCTTTGTCGGCATTGGTAAATGGGGCTTGCGCGTGCGAATCTATATCGATTTCGGCAACAAATTCGTCATCAAGAATAATAGGAACAACAATTTCTGACAATACATCGAGGCTGCAAGCTATGTAATTGTCAATTATAGAAACATCTTGAACAATCATGGTTTGTTTGTTTTGCGCAACTTGTCCGCATACTCCCTTCCCAATTGGTATGTGAGTGTGTTCGGTTGCTTTCCCAACATAGGGACCCAGTATTAAAGTTTGGCTTTGCTTGTCGAAAATATAAAATCCAACCCAATCATAATGAGCAACTTCTTCTTTTAAAAGGTTGGCAACTCGATGAAGGATTTCGTTACGGTTTTGGTTTGAATCAATTATCTCAGATGTCTTTTTTAATATTTCTTCGATATTCATATTTGAGTGTTATTTAATAACCACTTGGTTTTCGTTGGTGATTTTTTCGCAAAACATGCATTTAAGTTCAATGGGTTTCTTCGATACGACCATAAAATGTGTTTCAATTTTCTCGTGATTG
>DAOSWJ010000366.1:0-3211 GCA_035380005.1 Prolixibacteraceae bacterium
ACGTCATTGCGAGCTTTGCGAAGCAATCTGAAATTTTAACCGGACAACAATGTTTAAATATTAGGAAAATGAGACTAAAATTACTATTTTAACCAAAAATAATAAGTTTACAAAAGGCTGGATAAAGCTTGTGTGAAAAATTATTATCGGTTTTAATGATTAACGAATTGTACTTGTTTTATATGGTTGATTTTGTGAGGGTTTAGTGAGGATTTTAAAGGGTGTGTTAACTATGGATAAATATTTTTGGCGTTTAAAAAAACAGTCATTGCTGTTTTTTGCTGTGCTCGTTTTGTTTTCGGGCTTCAGTAGTTGTAAGGTTTACAAAGCCTATCAAACAATTGTTGATTTACAGCGCGATTATGAAATTGTTAACGAGAAGAAAATACCTCGTCTTGAATACATCGAGGCAATACCAATTATTCATTTGTATGGTAATAATCGTCAAATGGGTGAGCAATATGGCTCAATATTGAAGCCTCAGTTAGAGTCGATGGTTGTTATAGGTAAGGGGCTTTTCCCAAAAAAAGCATTGCAAAAATTTATAGAACAGGCAAAATTAGCTGAACCGTATTTGCCTGCCGATATCAAAGATTTTATAGAGGGAATGGCTTTTACTTCGGGTGTTTCGTACCATTTGTTGCTGGCCTTGAACCTTACTCCCCGAACAACATGCAGTGTTTTGGCTGTTTGGGGCGAAGCCACTGCCGATGGGAAGCTTTTAATGGGCCGAAATGCCGACTACAACTTTAAAAGCGTAAATAAAGCATTAGGTATTATAGTAGTTAGACACCCCGATGAAGGCTTAGCTACTGTTTCGTCGTCGTTTTTGGGTTTGGCCGGTACCTTTACAGGCATGAACGAGGCCGGTGTTTCGTATGGCAATATGTTGGTTTATAATGGCGTGAACCACAAGGGCATGCCCATTCAATTGTTAATGCAAATGGGAGGCGAAAAATGTTCCACAGCCGCCGATATGACCGATTATTTAACCGATAAATCGCACATGATTCCCATAAATGTAATGTGTGCCGATGCCAACGAGGCTTTATTGTCAGAACTTACACCCGAGCGTTGGGCGGTTCGCAAAGGAACAAAAGGTGTTTTAGCAGCAACCAATTTTTTCTTTGCATCGGGTATGTTTACCAAGCATGTAAACGAACAGCGTTTTGCTAACTTAATGCATCTTTCAAAAAAATATCATGGTAGTTTCGATATCGATAAGCTGCAGGAGGCCATGCACTCGGCTCGTCAGTTAAATGAAAATTTACAGTGTGTTTTGTTTGAACCCGAGGCCATGCGCATGCACGTTAGTATGAATAAAGTACCAGCGTCGGCAGGTCCATTTACTGTGTTCGATGTTAATGTGTTGTTGAACCAGTAGTATTTTTTAAGAGTTTAAGCTGTCGTTGAGCCAATCAACTACATATTGAAACATTATTGGCTGTATTTTTGGGTAGGTAAGTTTAGAAGGGAGTTTATTTTTTAGTTTAATTTTTGCTATTTCCGATTCGGGTAGCTCGCCCAATTTGTCGATATCAGCAAAATATATTCTGCCATAATTAATGTTGCCGTTTTTTTCTTTTACCGAATAATCGAACAGAGCCAAAATGGTAAAGCAAGTAGCACCAGTTTCTTCGTAAAGTTCGCGTTTTGCTGCTTGGTCGGGGTGTTCATCGGCTTCGATATGACCGGCAGGTATTTCCCAGGTTTTGCGCTCTTTGTGTTGTACAAAAATCCATTTTTTGTTTTGGTAACGTGCAGCAACTATCACGTATTTGAGTTGTTGGTTAAGCGACAACTCAATGGGAAATATCTTGATCTTCATTTTAAAATTTGTTTTTCACGAAGTATAAAGATAGAATAAAAAAAGCCTCGTTGGTACGAGGCTTTGTTCACTTTAAACTAAAACACTATTATTATAGTAGTTTAACATTTACAGCGTTTAGACCTTTGCGGCCTTGTGTTACTTCAAAGGATACTTGATCCTCTTCTTTTACTTCGTCAACTAATCCCGAAACGTGAACAAAATATTCGGTTCCTGACTCGTTGTCGGTAATGAATCCATAACCTTTGGAATCATTGAAAAATTTTACTGTACCTTCTTTCATTATAAAAAATTATTAATAAACGCTACAAATATAGAGGAATTATTTGCCCTAACAAGTTTTTGATACAAATATTTCTATGTTATGATAATAATTAGTCTTTAACTCTTTTTAAACTGAAAAGCTGTAACATCCAGTTAGGTAGTGGTTTATTGGCTTTTCTTTTTTTAAGTTTCAGGTAAATGCCAAACTTTTTAAGTAGAGGTACTTTATGAGTTTCAACAAACTCAATTAGGGTACCTTCGGGCGCTTGTATGTATGAAAAACTGCCGGCAGCTTCGCCCATATCGAAAGTGTCGCCTTGTTTGGCGCTGTCAACAGTAAAAGGGTAGCCCATAGTTTTCACTTTTTCGCGCAGTTCGTCCATGCCATTGATATCGTAGCAAAGATGAATAAAACCGGGGTCGCCCCACATGCGGCCTTTGAAAATTTCAACAGGTTCGCGGTCGAGTACCTGAACCAGCTCAATTTCAGAACATCCCAAAAGAGGGCTGAATGCTCCGTTGCGTTTTTGTGAATGTCTTAACAAAACGCGCCTGCAATTTTTATCGCTACCTGGAACTCCTTGCCAATCGTTGAAAACCTTGGTTTCATCGTATATTATTTGGTCGTAATCCAGTATGTCGCGATAAACTTTTAAGCTTTCGTCGATATTGTTTGTGCCAATAATGGCACCTGCAATTCCTCCGTTTAGGGCAGCAGTTGCTTTAAAAATATTTGGGTTTTGTACCATTTCCCAAATGTTCCCAAATAAATCGGTTAAAAAGAAGTGAGGTGTACCTGCCGGGTCTTTGGTTATCTTGCTCAAAACTTTCAAACCGACTTTCTGGAAATGGTCGAAAGCTTTTTTTATGTTGTTGGTTTTCAGTTTTCCTACAGCTATTCCTAAGTCGCCAAGTTGGAGTTGGAAGTTTGGTTTTACAGGCGATTTGCCGGTATGCTGCCAAATTTCGAATCCGCCTCCGCCTTGCATGTTCATTGCTAAAATGGCATGGCGTTCGCGGGGCTGGCCCCCTGTATGCGGCAACATTAGTTCGGCAGTTGCTTTTTCGTCAAAAACCAAAATATCCATGCCAAAATTTTGGCGAAACCATTTAAATCCA
>DAOSWJ010000367.1:0-3211 GCA_035380005.1 Prolixibacteraceae bacterium
CCCCGTATATAAGGTGCCCCGTTTTCACTACGGGATGGATTTTGTTGCTCCTAAAGGAGCACCCATTTATGCAACCGGCGACGGTAAAGTATCAAGTATTCAATCGTTACGTACCGGGCATGGTAAGCATATTGTTGTTGACCATGGTTTTGGTTATGAAACATTGTATGCTCATTTAAGTGCTTTTAACGTAAAAGTTGGCGATAAAGTAAAACGTGGACAGGTTATTGGTTTTGTAGGTTCAACAGGTACTTCAACAGCTTCGCACTTACACTACGAAGTGCTCAAAGATGGCGTTAACGTTAATCCAATGCACTACTACTTTATGGATTTAACACCTGATGAATACGAGAAAATGGTCGCCATTTCGTCGAACATAAAGCGGAGTTTTGATTAACTTTGCCTGATGCCTGAACAAAAATCGAAAATAGAAAAACACTTTTATTCAATTAGCGAAGTTGCCGAAATGTTTGGCGTAAATACTTCGTTGATCCGTTTTTGGGAGCGTGAGTTCTCAAACATTAAGCCACATAAAAATAAAAAAGGAAACCGCTTGTTCACTAACGAAGATATTGAACAGGTGCGCTTGGTTTATCATTTAGTGAAAGAGCGCGGAATGACATTAAAAGGTGCGCAGCAAAAAATTAAACAAAATCCCAACGATACAATTCAAGAACATGAAATTGTACAACGTTTAAAGAAAGTAAAATCATTGTTACTTGAAATTAAAGAAGAATTATAGAAATGGAAAAAGTAGCCATTAAGAATATTATATCGGCCATTGAAAACTTTGCACCACCTGCATATCAGGATTCGTGGGACAATTCGGGTTTACTGGTGGGCGATGCAAATTGTATAATCGAGTCGGCGCTTGTTACCATCGATGTTACCGAGGCTGTAGTTGACGAGGCCATTGTTAAAGGCTGCGGTTTAATTATTGCCCATCACCCTGTAATATTTAGCGGATTAAAAAGGCTTACCGGAAAAAGCGAGAACGAAAGGGTAGTAATAAAAGCTATTAAAAACAATATTGCCATTTATGCTGCACATACCAATATCGATGTGGTTCGGCAGGGTGTAAGCTGGCGCATGGCACAAAAGCTTGGGCTCGATAAAATTCAAACACTTATTCCACAAAAAGCTCTACTTAAAAAGTTGGTTACTTTTGTTCCTTTCGATGATGCTGTTAAAGTTCGTAAAGCCTTATTTGATGCCGGTGCCGGTCATATTGGCAACTATGATATGTGCAGCTTTAATAGTACTGGTGAAGGTAGTTTCAGAGGCAACGATTCAACTAACCCTTACAAAGGCAAAAAAGGCAAGCTGCATTTCGAGAATGAAGTACGAATTGAAACTGTTTTTCCGGCATTCATTCAAAATAGAATTGTTGATACATTATTAACAACACATCCATACGAGGAGGTGGCCTATGATATTTACTCACTCGAAAACGAGCATCAAGGTGTTGGTTTGGGCATTATCGGTAGTTTGCCTGAAGCTGAAGATTGCCTTGCTTTTTTGAAACGTGTGAAAGATGTTTTTTCGTGTCAAGTTATCAGGCATACTCCAATTGTTTCCGATAAAATTGAAAAAATTGCAATGGTGGGAGGTGCTGGCAGCTCATTTTTAAAGTCAGCTATTGCACAAAAAGCCGATATGTTTATAACTGCCGATTTCAAATACCATCAGTTTTTCGATGCCGAAAACAAAATTGTTATAGCCGATATTGGTCATTACGAAAGCGAACAATTCACTAAAGAACTTTTTTATGAAATAGTTACAAATAAATTTTCTAAATTTGCACTCCGTTTGTCGGAAGTAGTAACTAACCCGATAAACTATTTGTTCTGAAACGATTAAAAAATATAAAGTAACATGACTGGAATAAATCAGGACGTTAAAGCAGCAGAAATGCCTATTGAGGAGCGCCTCAGGCTTTTGTACGACTTACAAAAAGTGTACTCCGAAAAAGACAAATTGAAAATATTGCGTGGCGAGCTTCCGCTTGAAGTGCAGGATTTGGAAGATGAAATTGCAGGTTTGAAAACACGTGTAAACAATTATCACGACGATATCAAAAACCTCGAAACTGCAATCTCGAACCGTAAAGCTGCCATTCAAGAGTCGAAAGCGTTAATCGCAAAATATACCGACCAACAAAATAATGTGCGTAACAATCGCGAATTTGATTCACTCTCGAAAGAAATCGAATTCCAAAACCTCGAAATTGAATTGTCGGAAAAAAGGATCAAAGAGCATACTGCCGAACTGTCCCAAAAAACCGAAGCAATTGAGAGCTCTAAAGTTTTATTGGTTGAACGCGAAACCGATTTGGACAACAAACAACGCGAATTGGAAGAGATTACCGAAGAAACCAAAATTGAAACCGAAAGGCTAAACGAAAAAGGTGAAAAAATTGAAGCTAATATCGAAGAACGTTTGTTGACTGCTTTTCGCCGTATTCGTAAAAATGCACGTAATGGTTTGGCTGTTGTTACTGTTGAGCGTGACTCGTGCGGTGGTTGTTTTAATAAAATACCACCACAACGCCAACTCGATATAGCAACCCGCAAAAAAGTAATTGTTTGTGAATATTGCGGTCGTATTTTGGTTGATAAAGATATTGATCAACCATTGGCAGAATAATAATTTTATAATATTATATAAAGGGCTGTTTTGTTTGTTCAAGGCAGCCCTTTTTGCGTTGTTTATTGGCTTATTCGCGAATTATAAGTGATATATTGTTTGTTCCGTTTGTGTATTCGTAATTGTACGATTTGCTTTGTCCTTTTATTAATATTACCCCGAGTTCGTCGGCTGTTTTTTCATCTTCAAATATATTGAAGGCTTTGCCCTTGCTAAGGCATTCCATTGTAAGGCTCATGTTTTTTTCGGAATAAGAAAGTATAAGCTCAATGTTTGAGAAGTCGGGTTGTAAGCACAAAAGCTCTTCTGCTAAAAGAATAACCCTTGCGCTAACTTTTTGCGAAACCATGTGTTTTTCGCAAAATGCTTCCATCTCGGCCTGTAGTGCATACAAATCGTAGTTGGGGCTGGTGATTTTAAAACGCATGCTTCGTATGCGGTGAATGAATGCTTTGGTTTTTTCGCCTTTAGGGTTTTCAAATATTTGTTCGGGAGTACCCTGTTCGTAGATAATTCCTTCGTCCATATAAAATATCCTCGATGAAATATTTCGGGCAAATTCCAT
>DAOSWJ010000368.1:0-3185 GCA_035380005.1 Prolixibacteraceae bacterium
CGGAGCCGAAAAGCTCGAAACCTTAAAAAAGTTGGCATATTCGAGCCAGAATATTACCGATGGGGTTAGGTTTGCACGCATTTTCCTCGATGAAGCTCAAAAGCAGGAGCACCTTGAATACCAGTCGTTGGGCTTGGGTAAAATTGCCAATCACTATTCGGGGCAATTCGAAACCGACAGTTTTTTTGTAAGCTTCGAGCCCTTCGAGAAATTTTGCATCGACCACAAGTATTACAAACATTATTTCATTGTTGTACAGGGATATGTAAACCGGCAAATTCAGCGAGAGAATTATGCCCTGGCCTTGCAAAAGGCAAATGAAGTGTACGAATTGGCAAAGACGACCAACAACGACGAAAATGTAGGTGTTTCGCTTCGGAACATTGCAACGGTGTACAAGTCGATGAGCAAATTTGACGAAGCCGCCGATTTCCAAACCCGATCGTTAAACATACTGCGTGCCGTGTCCAATCCCAGTTTTTATTTGACCGATGCCTATCTTTGTCTTGCTGAGTGCCATTCGAACCTAAAGCAAAACGAAATGGTTGTGAGTTATGCCGATTCGATGATGCTGGCCATTCAACAAGCGCAACAAATCAACCCCGATAGAAACTACAATCAGGAACATCTTATAGCATTGTGTCTTTACACTTCGGCTTGGTCGAACCTTGGGGAACCTGATAAGGCGTTGAATTATTTAAAGCAAGCCGAAGCTTTAATTGCTGAAAAAGGCTTGGAGCACAATCAATATTTGATCGATTTGGCAGCTTTCGATTATTACAATCAAATTGACGATTATGACAAGGCATTGGAATACAATCAGCGAAATATCGATTTTTTGGTCGATAACAAAATGACCCTTGATCTTGGACTACAGCTTGAACAGCGGGGCGAACTTTTCTCAAAAACAGGCAATTATAAAGAAGCCGTACATTTTTATGCCCGAGCCTTAGCGGTGAACGATTCGATTGACAAAGCGCGGTATGCCCGTCAGATTAACGAACTGCGTACCATGTACGAGTTGGATAAACTGGAACTTGAAGCCGAAAAAAACCGTTTGGAGCTTAAAAATTCGCGTAACCTGGCAGCCTTATTCTCGGCCTTGGCGCTGGTGCTTGCTGCTTTTGTGCTGGTGGTACTTTTTAATCAAAAAAAGCTAAAAGAGAAGAACCGTTCGTTGTTTCACCAAATTACAGAACAAAAGAAACTGCTCGAAAAATCGGTGCCCGAAATCGCTGTGCCTGCTACTGCCGGGCTTGTTGAAGGCGCAAGTATCGAAAATAACGAATTGATGGAAAGACTCAATGCCCTGATGCGTAATAAACAAGCTTATACCGAAGCCGGTATTACCCGCAAAGCGGTGGCCGACATGCTGAACACCAACGAAACCTACCTTTTCGAAGCCATCAAAAAATGCTATACCCTTACCTGGAGCGAATACCTGAATGTGCTGCGCCTCGACCATGCACGCGACATGCTGGCCACGCCCAACTGCGATCTCACCATCGAAGCTGTAGCCATCGACTCGGGATTTGGCTCGCGTAATACCTTTTACCGCTTGTTTCGCGAGCGCTTTGGGCTAACGCCTGTTGAGTTCCGAAATTTTGCCTGTGAGAAGAAAGGATAATCCATACGTTTTAAACACGAAGAGCACAAAGAATACCCACAAAGGAACAACAGCGTTTTTTTGCCTTCATTTTTTTTTTCACTGCAAAGCAGCAATGATTCATAATTCTATTTCTCTGTATTCATTGTCACGGTGCTCGCTCCCTCTATCTATATATTTTCCATTTTCCCATTCCCACTCGATAAGCCATCAACCCATTATTACAATATTCCAGTATTCCATAAAAGCTCACTCCGCGTCATAGTGATTGAAAATATTTTGTGGTGAAAAATGTTCAAAGTGGACAGATCGTAAATCGATTTTTACGATCTGTCCATCCCGTTACGTTTTAAACGGCCACATTTGCACGCCCGTTTTTTAAACCAATATTTCACGCCAATGCTTGTTTTTTGTAAAATTTAACCCTTGCAAACATCAGTCATGCAATAGATTGCTGCTATGAGACAAAGTTTTTCTGATATGAGACAAGCATTTTTTGCCTCAAAACTACATTCGTGCAAAATTTTTAATGTATGACACAAAATAATTTGCAGTACCCCCGTGTACCCTCCGATAATTGTTACCTCTATATACTCGCCACCGGCGAAATGCAATACCAAATTGGCATGGCAGGAAAGCCCAATCTGGATGACTGCACCCCATTATATAAAACCAATGAAAAGAACAACGAAGCAAATGCGGCAGTCCCCATTTCTGCCCGGCTGGTGTATTACCGCCATTTCGACGATACCCTGACTGCACTGGCCTACAAGCGCCTGCTCGAAAGCATGGCACCCCGCTCGGTCGAATACCTCATCAGGCGCAGCAATCCGTATTTGGAAACGCTGCAACTCTAGGAAAATCAAAATAAATACTGATAAAAAATCCATTAAAAATTAAATCATGAAACAAAAATTTTTACTTATGCTTGCCCTTTGGCTCTCCATCGTGAGTAGCTTATTGGCCCAAACAGCAACCCCGCCATCGACCGGCGATGGGTCGGAGTTTAATCCCTACCAAATAGCAACTTTGGAAAACCTTTATTGGCTTTCGTTAAACGCATCTGTTTGGAATATGGACTTTGTACAAACAGGCAACATCGATTTAAGCCCGGTTGCCAATTGGCCCGGAATTGGAAACAGTTCGGTGCCTTTTTCCGGAGTGTACGATGGACAAAAACAAACAATCACTAACCTGACGATCAATTCAAGCGATAGCCATAAAGGTTTGTTTGGGGTAATTGGGGAGTCGGGATATGTTACAAATCTTAGGATTAGCAATGCCACGGTTGTAACTACTAATGATTATGCCGGAATTTTTGCCGGGGTCAATCAGGGTACATTGCAAAAGTGCCATGTACAAAGTGGCTCGGTAAGTGGGGTAAATTACATTGGTGGTTTGTGTGGTGCTAACGAAGGCAGCATTGAACAAAGCAGCAATGCATCGTTGGTTACGGCAAGCGGCAACTCAGCCGGCGGTATTACGGGAATTGTACCCGATAATGGTGGCCAAATTTATGCTACTATACAAAACTGCCTTAATTACAACAGTGTAACTGCTATCGGCAACTCGGCCGGTG
>DAOSWJ010000369.1:0-3185 GCA_035380005.1 Prolixibacteraceae bacterium
TGATCAAACCTCGCAAACATCGTTCGTTTACGCTTGACAACCGTAACAAACAAAAATTCGACGGGCATTGGGCCAGCCTCGATTTTGGCGGCAACCAATTGCTCAACACGGTTTACCCCGATGGTGCACCTCAGTTTTTGCTTACCCATCCCGAAAAATCGTTCGAGGTAAACATCAACTTTGCCGAGTACAGCTTTGGCTTCGGATCGTATGTAGGCATTGTTACCGGTCTGGGACTGAACTTCAACGACTACAAATTTAAAAACCCCTACACCATTCAGCGCGACGAGAACGGCGTTATTCAACCCATTAAAATTGACGACGAAGGGCTCAAACTCACCAAATTATCGACCGGCTACATTACCGCCCCTTTGATGCTCGAATTTCAAATACCCGGCAACCACGGGCAAGACCGCATGTATATTGCAGCAGGCCTAATTGGTGGTTTGAAAATTGGCGAGCATACCAAAACCAAAATCGACGATGTTAAAGCCAAAAACAAAACCGACCATGCCATTGCACCTCTGCGTTGGGGTTACACAGCCCGAGCCGGTTTCAACGACTTTGGCATTTACGCAACATATTACAATACCGGGTTATTTGAAAAAGGCAAAGGCCCCGAAACAACTCCATTCACTGTTGGAGTAACACTTGCTTTCTAAACAAAAGTAAAACCTACTCAAACGAAATGGCTTCAACAGGAGTTATTTTCGAAACAAACATCGAAGGAAGAATGATCATTAAAACAATAGCTACCATGGTTCCTGCATTTAGCAGCAAAACATAAAGCGGGTTAATCAAAATCGGAACCGTATCGATATAATACGAAGCAGGATCGAGTTTAATAATGCCGGTATAGAATTGCAAAACACACAATCCTATACCGGCTATATTTCCCCATAACAAGCCCCTCGAGGTAAGCAATGCAGTGAGATACATAAAAACCTTCCGGATGCTGATGTTAGGATAACCCAAAGCTTTTAGGATTCCAATCATGCGGGTACGTTCAACAATAATAATCAGTAAGCCCGAAACCATGTTGATACCGGCCACAGCAACCATTAACACCAACAACACCCACACGTTCATATCGAGCACCGAAAGCCAATCGAAAAGCATGGTATATTTTCGGTCGATACTGTAAACTTTGAGCATTGAAGTTTCGGAAGCATTATTAAGGGTTATTTCCTTCAGACGATGATAAACCGGTTCGAGATAATCAAAATCATCGATATAAATTTCGTAACCTGTAATTTCGGTGCTATGCCAGGCATTCAGACGTTGAACTTCTTTTAAGTCACCTATTACAAACAAATCGTCGAACTCATTCATACTGGTTCGGTAAATACCGCTAACAATGAACCTTCGGTTTCGGGGAGTATTGTCGCCTTCGTTATAAAAATAACAATACAGCGCATCGCCTACATTCAACTGCATTAACTTCGAAACCCTTTCCGAAATAAGCACATCGGGCGAAAGTATTTCAGGGTCGATTTGTGGTAGCACGCCATCAACAAGGTTTTCGGCAAAAAAATCCCAATTATAATTGTGACAAACACCCTTAAGCACCATGCCGTGTATTTCGGTATCGGTTTTAATTAGTCCGGGCTTAGTGGCATATTGCTGCAAATGCTTTACCCTGTCGGCTTGCAGGTATTGAGTTGTCAGGGCCGAATCGATTACAATGGGCGCCGTTTCGTACGAGAGGTTGTTGTCGTAATTAACAACCTGATAATGTGCCCCAAAGCCAATCGCTTTTTCTTTAATTTGTTTTTTAAAACCTAGCAAAACAGCAACCGAAATAATCATCACGGCAAGCCCAAGCGAAATGCTGCCAACTGCTATGTTTACAATTTTACTCGCAACCCCGCTGTTTTGATCTTTTTGCGAAAAAACTTTGCGTGCTATGAAAAGTTCGGTATTCAATTCTCGGTACTTTTTGGCTGGTAATTCTTGTTTACAAACGGCACAATAATAAGGCATATTGCACCGCAAACCAGAATAAGCAAGTTGGTTGTTGAATGTGCCAAAAGTGCGAATATTTTACCATCGGCACTTTCGATACCATACATACCAAGGGCTTGTTCGGCCATAAAATGCCATGCCCCTATTCCACCCTGAACCGGTGCCAACATCGACATGCTTGTAAAAACAAAAGTTGTTAAGGCCGAAATAATATTCAAGTGCATTGTAGCATCGAGGCTCAAAATGTACAAGTAAAGCATTAAAAAATACATGAGCCAGATAAAAATTGTGTGGGCAATATACGCTTTATACCTGCGCATCATTAAAACCGATTTAATGCCTTGCGAGAAACTGATGAAAATTTCTTCGATCTTGGTCTTGCGGCCTTTGCGTTTGCTTATTACAACATAAGCAACAACTCCTCCAATTGCCATTAGCAGGGCAATCCAAAGAATAGGCGAGGTAAGCACATTTGTAATATTTTGGCTCACCTGCGGATATTGGTTGGCAAACGACATGATTTTGTCGAACTCGAGCAAGAGGGCAACAAAAACCAGCACCAGCATCATCAGCACATCAATTATGCGTTCGGTAACAACCGTGCCCAACAGCTTCGAAAAACTTATTTTTTCGTATTTCGATAACATACCGCACCTTACCAGTTCTCCGGCACGCGGTAACAACAAATTCATAAAATATGAAACCATTACAGCAATAAAGGAGTTAATGGTACGGGGTTTTTCACCTAGTGGTTCAAGAGCAATTTTCCAGCGTAAAGTACGGCTTAAGTGGCTCAATAGCCCCAATACAATGGCAATGCTTACCCAAAAATAATTCACATTATTTGTTAATGTAAACCATATACGGCTAAAATCCTGATCGCGGTAAACTAACCAAAACAACAACACGCCAAGTGAAGTAAAGGCTAAATATTTTAGGGTATTGTAAAACTTTTTCTTCAAAACTTCCTTATTTAAAATATGCTTTACTAATTTTGCAATTCACAAAAATACACTTTTGTTTTATTGCACCATAGAAAAAATTAAAACAGTATAGAAATGAGCGACCCAGACCCTTATGGCAGTTGTAAAGGCAAAGAAAAATCTTGGCCAACATTTTCTTACCGATCAGAGTATCGCCCGTAAGATTGTAGGAAGCCTTTCGCCCAATTGTTCCAACGTAATGGAAATTGGGCCGGAATGGGGGTGCTTACCCAATAT
>DAOSWJ010000370.1:0-3160 GCA_035380005.1 Prolixibacteraceae bacterium
TTGGCCAAACTTTGGATATTGATCAAAGAATACCCCAACATAATACTGTTTTTTTTTAGGACTGTTTCACTATTATAGCAAACGACTGGGAGTTGTTTTATAAAATTGATTACAGTAAGAAAGCTACAGGAATACAATCTGATATCTGAAAACAGTTACACTTTTTCTTAGTGGGTTAATGTCAATTGTTTATATTTGATTGTTTTTATTATGTAATAACCTTTTGATGTAAAATGAAACGATTATTTATAGTAAGTATCTTTCTTGTTTTTTCATGTTTCACAACTTCATTTGCACAACAATTGGCTTTCCCAGGAGCAGAGGGTTTTGGCGCTTACACAAAAGGGGGGCGCGGAGGTGAAGTCTTTTATGTAACAAATTTGAACAACGAAGGTCCCGGAAGTTTGCGGTATGCCATTGAGCAAACCGGTCCACGTACTGTTGTTTTTGCAGTTTCGGGAATTATTGATCTTACAGCGCAACTACTAATTGAGAACCCTTATATTACCATTGCTGGTCAAACTGCCCCTGGCGATGGCATTTGTTTGAGGGGTGAAACATTAAGGATAGAAGCCGATGAGGTAATTATTCGTTATTTACGTGTGCGTTTGGGCGATGGAATGCACGGTAAAGGGAGTTTGCAGGGAAAAGATGCGATCAGTATCTCATCGGGGAAAAATATTATCATTGATCATTGCTCGGCCAGTTGGAGTCTCGATGAAGTTTTATCGGCATCGTGCCGCGAGCCTGTTTTGGACAGTGTTACTGTTCAGTGGTGCTTTATTACCGAGGCACTTAATCCCGACAAGCATGGTTACGGATCGTTGATTAGGGGTACCGACGGAGCAAAATACAGCTTTCTTTACAATTTATATGCACACAATACCGGTCGCAATCCAAGGCCTGGAAATTATGATTCGAATCCCTACAGTGCCGATCCCAAAGGGCTTCTGCTCGATTTTCGAAATAATGTAATTTACAATTGGGGCGGTTCTCATGCTGGTTACAACAGCGACAAGCTAAGTGTTACCCGGCTAAATTTTGTGAATAATTATTTAGTGCCTGGGGCGAATTCAAAAATAAACGGTATAGCATATTCAACCGGCTCACCTTACAATCGAGCCTATTTTGCCAATAATTACTACAACGGGAATTGCCCTGTTGATCAATGGGAGCTGGTGAGTTTTAATAAAAAGTGGACCGAAGCTCAAATTGATGCATATAAACAAGCGTTGCCTTTTGAAACTGGTTTTGTTGAAGAAAAAGATGTGCTTGCGAGCTATAAACAGGTACTGTTGAATGGAGGTGCTAGTTTGCCAAGGCGCGATAAAACCGACTCGAGAATTGTTGAAAGCGTAATGAATCGAACAGGTAGCATTATAAAAAGTCAAAACGATGTGGGGGGATGGGAACAATACAATTCAGGCTTGGCTCCTGTTGATGCCGATCGCGATGGGATACCCGATTTTTGGGAAAATCAAAATAATCTTGATCAAAGTAATCCCGAAGACAGTAAATTGCTGAATTATAGTGGTTTTTCTATGCTTGAAGAATACCTGAATAGTATTCATGTAAATATTAATAACTAAAACACACAACAATAATGACTGAGCACGAAGTAAAAATCCGACCCTTTCGGATGGATGATAAAGAATGCCTTGCCCAATTGGCCAATAACAAAAAGCTTTGGGACAACTTGCGCGACTACATTCCTAACCCATATTCGTTAAACGATGCTGAAACTTACATTACTTTTTGTGTATCGCAAAACCCGAAAACCTATTTTGCAGTAGAATGTAATGGCGAGTTGGTGGGCTCAATCGGTTTGATTTTGCAATCGGATGTTTATCGAAAGTCGGCAGAAATTGGCTATTGGATAGGAGAACCGTTTTGGGGGAAGGGCATTGCAAGTAAAGCCGTTGCACTGATTGTTGAATACGGCTTTCAAAACTTCGATATTGTTCGGATCTTTACCGGGGTGTTTGGTTTCAACATAGGTTCACAAAGGGTGCTCGAAAAAAATGGTTTTATAAAAGAGGCCATTTTCAAAAAAGCTATTTTCAAAAATGGTGTTTTCTCCGATGAAATTCGTTACGCCATCGTAAAGTAAGAATCAATATAAACCACGTATTTTTAATTAATTATTGCTTACTGAGAAAATGGTTTTGATCAGTTTCCCAAAAGCAAAAAAAGCTGTAAGTGTTACTATAATTGTAGCCCCCGATGGCAGGTTGGTGTAATACGATAGGTATAAGCCTGTTATCATGCCAATTAAGCCAATTATTATCGAAAACCACATCATTGACCGAAACGATTGTACGAAAATATTTGCAGTAGCCTGCGGCAGGGTCAGTAACGATAATACGAGAATTACCCCCGACACCCTTGTGCTTGCCACAATCACCAGTGCACTAATGATGATGAGCATATAATTGAAGAAATCGACAGGTAGGCTTCGAGCGCGTGCAAATTCTTCGTCGAACGAGATCATGGTTATCAATCGGAAAAAAACTGCAAAAACAAAAACCGTAATTAGGCTCACTACCAGCATATACAACAAATCAATTTTCATTACAGTTAATATACTACCAAACAAAAAGCTCATTAAATTGGGCGCATAGCCGGGTTTTAGTGCAATAAAAATAATACCAATGGCCATACCCAACGACCACCAAATTGCAATCGACGAG
This sequence comes from Prolixibacteraceae bacterium, assembly GCA_035380005.1. Taxonomy (GTDB): domain Bacteria; phylum Bacteroidota; class Bacteroidia; order Bacteroidales; family Prolixibacteraceae; genus Roseimarinus. The sequence continues at coordinate 2,691 of DAOSWJ010000370.1, forward strand.
TCTTCACGTACTTTTCCCTTATGTGTAAAATAGTTAATTCCCAAAGCCGAAAGAACAGCAAATACTCCGGCACCAAGCATGGGGGCAAAGCCTAAGAAATAAGCAATTCCTATTCCTCCAAACGAAGCGTGAGTTATGCCTCCTCCAATAAATACCATGCGCCGGGCAACTATGTAGCTTCCAATAATGCCACACGATACAGCAGTTAGAATAGCTGCTAGAATGGCATTTGAAAAGAAATCGTATTGCAAAAGTTCAATCATGGTTATTGGCTTAATGACTAATGATGGTGTTTGTGATTATGTACACCCAAAACTGTATGCGGAATTTCGCCGTGAGTGATTATTTGAATGGGGCAATTGTATGAGGCAAGTTGTTCGGGGGTAATAATGTTTGAGGGATGATAGTTGAGCTCGCGGTTAACACAAGCAATGCTTTTTACGTGGGCAAAAATGGTCCCAACATCGTGC
>DAOSWJ010000371.1:0-3151 GCA_035380005.1 Prolixibacteraceae bacterium
TGGCCAATTTCTTTTGCCCACTCCCAAGGTTTGTAAGTTCCCCATTCGCAAAGGCTGAAAACAATTGGATGACCGGCTTCGCGCAGTTTTTCGCTCATCAAACGGTACGAAGCTTTTGCGTTTTGGTCTTCGCTGTAGCACCAGTCGTATTTAAGATAATCTACTCCCCATTGGGCATAAGTGTATGCGTCCTGGTATTCGTGTCCGCGGCTACCGGGGCGTCCGGCACATGTTTTAATACCGGCACACGAGTAAATACCAAATTTAAGGTCTTTTGAATGAACATAGTCGGCCAAAGCTTTCATTCCCGAAGGAAAACGCTCTGGATCAACAATGATAAAACCAAGGCTGTCGCGGCCAATTTGCCAGCAATCGTCAATCACAACGTATTCGTAACCGGCATCGCGCATGCCACTTTCAACAATGGCATCGGCCATTTCTTTAATCATGCCTTCGCTTACGTTACAGGCAAAAGTGTTCCAGCTGTTCCAACCCATTGGAGGGGTCAGTGCCAGTTCTTCAAACTTTTGTGCAAAAACTGTTGAAGCAAAAAGTAAACTGATTGTTAATACAAGTAATTTAATTGTTCTCATTTTTTCAGAATTTATTGATTATTGATTTTTCCTGATGCAATTATAGTGTATTGTAAGGCAGCATAAAGGGGGTGTTCTTTTCAAAATTAGTTCAAAAAAGGGTGAATAATCAATCAATTAGAAAAAAATATTGCACGCGTGTAATTATTAAGCACTGCTCTTTACCAATTGGTAAACCATTTATAATAAAAGTAGTTATGGACGAATGCAAATCAAAAAAAGAAATGACAGGTAATGCACCTGCCGGAGCTGTTTATGGGCTTGGTTTTATTGGTGCAGCAGTATTTTTTATCATGCAAGCTACCGGTTTTTGGATGGGCGTGCTGGGCGTGCTTAAAGCCATTGTTTGGCCGGCCTTTTTGGTGTTCGAAGCTTTTAAGTTTTTGGCACTGTAGCCAATTATTTCCTATCTTGCGCATTCAATATAACGAATGCATTTTATGGCTTTAACACACAGGGAGAAACCCGACTGGCTAAAAATTAAGCTTCCTAAAGGAACCAATTATACACAAGTTAAATCGTTGGTACAAAAGTATCATCTACATACCATTTGTACCAGTGGTAAGTGCCCGAATATGGGCGAATGTTGGGCTGCCGGCACCGCAACATTAATGATTTTGGGCGATATTTGCACCCGCAGCTGCAAGTTTTGCGCCACTCAAACCGGCAAGCCCTTGCCCCCCGACGAAAACGAACCTTCAAATGTGGCCGAATCGATACGGCTAATGGGCTTAAAACATGCAGTGCTTACATCGGTCGATCGCGACGATTTGCCCGATAAAGGTGCCGGCCATTGGGAAAAAACCATTCGCGAAATAAAGCGTGTAAATCCCGAAATAACCATCGAGGTACTCATTCCCGATTTCGATGGCAAGCCCGAGCTCATTTTACAGGTGGTGGACGCAAAACCCGACATCATTTCACACAATCTCGAAACCGTTAGGCGTTTAACATCTTTGGTGCGCAGCCGTGCCAAATACGATGTAAGCCTTGGTGTGCTTCAAACCATTGCCCAAGCAGGGGTAACCCCAAAAAGTGGCATCATGCTTGGGCTGGGCGAAACGCGTACCGAAGTGCTCGAAACAATGGACGATTTAATTGCAGCAGGTTGTGAAATATTAACCATTGGCCAGTATCTGCAGCCAACAAAAATGACTCTCCCGGTTGAGGAATATGTTCACCCCGATGTTTTCGACGAGTACCGCAAAATTGGTTTAGAAAAAGGTTTCCGTTTTGTCGAAAGTGCACCGTTGGTGCGATCGAGCTACCATGCCGAAAAACATGTGAAATAAATTCAATGCTCCTGACAAAGGGTTGTCATGCATGCGGTGTATGTTTGTAAAAACAAGAAACAATTGCTATGGAAAATTTTATTGCCCTTTCGGGTGCAAACATCGATAATGAGCATATTTGTTGCGCCATTTCAGATAAAAAATGCGCACAAAGCTATCAATTGAAAAAAGATTGGTTAAAAACGGAGTTCGTAAATGGCTATGTATTCCGACGCTTAAATGCTCGTGCAAAGGTTTTTATTGAATACTGTCCGGCCGAAAAAGCATGGCAACCAATCGATGCCCCCAACTACCTGGCCATTCAATGTTTTTGGGTTTCGGGGCAATACAAAGGCAAAGGGTATGGCAAAGCATTGCTGCAATCGGCACTCGACGATGCCCGGCAACAAGGCAAAAGCGGATTGGTAACTGTGGTGGGCAGCAAAAAGTTTCATTTTATGAGCGATACCAAATGGTTGCTCAAACAAGGCTTTGTTGAGTGCGACAAAACTTCCGATGGCTTCAGCTTGCTGGTGAAAAAAATCGACACGGCAGCTAAAAATCCGTTATTCATGTCGCATTTAAAAACGGGGCAATTTAAACACAATACAGGTTTGCTTGTTTATTACACCAATCGTTGTCCGTTTTCCGAATACCACGTAACAACATCGTTGGTTGAAACAGCTCAAAAACGCAAGTTGCCCTTAACAGTTATTAAGTTCGAAACGCTCGAGCAGGCAAAAAATGCAGCTACACCGGCAACAATTTTTAGCTTGTTTTACAATGGCCAATTTGTTACCACCGATTTGAGCGTTTGTATGGACAGTCGTTTCGATAAAATTGTAAAAATATAAACCGAATGAACACAAAATTAATATTTCAAGACCTAGGTGTTTCAGAGTACAAGCAAACATGGGATTACCAAGAGCAGCTCATGCAAAAAGTAATTGACCAAAAGCAGGCCAAAAAAACCGATCCGTCTGCCGAGTCCGAAAATTACCTTTTGTTTGTTGAGCATCCGCATGTATATACACTAGGCAAAAGTGGCGACGAGCAGAATCTGTTACTCAACTACATTCAGTTGCAAGCGGCCCATGCATCGTTCTTCCAAACCGACCGTGGCGGCGATATTACTTACCATGGCCCGGGCCAAATAGTTGGCTACCCGATTAACGATCTCGAGAACTTTGGCATTGGCTTGCGCAAATACATCGAGTTAATGGAAGAAGCAATAATTCAGTCACTTGCAACGTATGGCCTTGCAGGTACCCGCGACGAGAAAGCCAC